>NZ_JBEYJU010000058.1:0-55595 GCF_040703965.1 Streptomyces sp. NPDC006655
TACGGGGCGCTGCGGCAACGCGCCCCCGAAGGGGCGCGGGGAACTGCGCGACCAGCCACGACGGCGCCGCACCCGATCACCACCCCATCGCGGCACCCCCGGCGGAACACATACCCTGCACACATGACCCCGCAGGCCGCCACCCCCGCCTACCGCAGGCTGTCCGTCGAGGAGCGGCGCAGCCAGCTGCTCGACGCGGCCCTCTCCCTCTTCGCGCACCGCGTGCCCGAGGACGTCTCCCTGGACGACGTGGCGGAGGCGGCCGGGGTCTCCCGCCCACTGGTGTACCGGTACTTCCCGGGCGGCAAGCAGCAGCTCTACGAGGCCGCGCTCAGGTCCGCCGCCGAGGAGCTGGAGCACTGCTTCGACGAACCCCGCGAGGGCCCGCTGCTGCCCCGGCTGTCCCGGGCCCTCGACCGCTACCTGACCTTCGTCGACCAGCACGACGCGGGTTTCAGCGCCCTGCTCCAGGGCGGCAGCGTGGTGGAGACCTCGCGGACGACGGCGATCGTGGACGGCGTACGACGGGCCGCCGCGCAGCACATTCTCAGCCACCTCGACGTCGCCGACCCCGGCCCCCGGCTCCGGATGACCGTCCGGATGTGGATCACCGCGGTCGAGGCGGCCTCCCTGATCTGGCTGGACGAGGAGAAGCAGCCGCCCGTCGAGGAGCTGCGGGACTGGCTGGTCGACCAGTTCGTCGCCGTGCTGAGCGTGACCGCGCGCCGCGACCCGCAGACGGCCGCCCTCGTCGACGCCCTCGCGGCGGATGGCTGAAACTGGTGCCGTGAAGAGTCAGGACACTCCCTTCGAGGGCGGCCCCATGGACGGGCGGGTGCTGCCCGTGCTGCTCGGCATGACCGGCCACCCCCCGAAGACGTACCGCATCCCGGTCCCGGACCCGGCCGGCGGCCCGCCCACCGTCCTGGTCTACCGCCGCGTGCCCCGTGGCCACAGCAAGCGCCTGGGCCTGACCCAGGGGTGGAAGTACGCGTACGACCCGACGGGCAAGGGCGGCGGCAGCGGTGGCGGCAGGCCGAAGTGGCCGTGGAGCAAGCCGGCCGACACCGACGGGTGACATCGTTGCGCCGAACCGCGCACACATACCGTACAAACCAGCCATACATGTCTGATTATCACCGTGCGGCACGGAGGGTCCGTCCCGCATCGGAGGTGATGACGTGTCAGGAGGGTTTCTGCGCCTGGTCTGTACGGCCGCGGTGGCGGCCCAGGCCGTCCTCGTGCCGGTACCCGCGCTCGCCGCGCCCGATCCGCAACGCCCGGTGGCCGAGCTGCTGACGGACCTGCAGCGGCTGTACCAGGAGACCGAACGGGCCACCGAGGCCTACAACGCGGCCGAGGAACGGCTGCAACGCCAGCGCGCCGAGGTGACCCGCCTGGACGACGAGCTGGCCAGGGCCAGGAACTCGCTGCGCACCAGCAGGACCGACGCGGGCCGGCTGGCCCGGGAGCAGTACCAGAACACCACGGGCATCTCCCCGTACATCCGGCTGCTGCTCGCCCGCGACCCGCAGCACGCCCTCGACGAGGGCCATCTCATCGGCCAGTTGGCCCGCCGGCGGGCCGAGGCGGTGGGACGCCTCGCGGACGACGAGCGCAAACAGACCGACCTGGCCCGCAAGGCCCGCAAGGCGCTCGACACCCAACTCACCCTCGCCGAGGGGCAGAAGAAGCAGCGCGACGAGGTACGGGCCCGGCTGTCCGACGTGGAACGCCTGCTGGCGGCCCTCACCCCCGCCCAGCTCACCGCCGTCGCCGACCTGGAGCGGACGGACACGGCCGCCGCCCAGCGCGAGCTGACCGCCTCCGGCGCCCTGAGCACGACCACGCTCCCGCCGTCCCAGGAGGGCGACCGCGCGGTGCGCTACGCGGTGCGGCAGCTGGGCAAGCCGTACCAGTGGGGTGCGGCGGGCCCGACGTCGTACGACTGCTCGGGCCTCACCTCACAGGCCTGGGGTCACGCGGGCACCCGCATCCCGCGCACCAGCCAGGAACAGTGGGCGCACCTGCCGCACGTGCCCCTGAACCGGCTGCGCCCCGGCGACCTCGTCGTCTACTTCCCCGAGGCCAGCCACGTGGCCCTCTACCTGGGCGACGGCAAGGTGGTCCAGGCCCCCCGCCCCGGCGCCAGGATCAAGATCTCCCCGATCGCCGCCAACCCCATCCTGGGCGCGGTACGCCCGGACCCGAGCGCAAGGCCGTTGGCCCACTACACGCCCCCGACCATCCCCAAGACGGCGGCAGAGGGGCCGGACGAGGTATTCGGCACTGTGCAGCCGACAGTCCCGACACCGACCTAGGAGAGGTGCGGGGCCGTATCGACATGCGGGGCGGACACCGCCCAAGGGGCGCTGGGGGTACCCCCAGCCGAAGGCTGGGCGAGGAACTGCGCGCTCGGCCCCCACTCACCCGCACCCGCAACTCAAGCCAGCAGCCCCGAGCTCTTCCACAAGCGGCGCCCGGCCCCCCGCAGCACCCCGATGTCGTCCAGGAAGTCGGTCAACCGCTTGGCCCCGGTCTGCATGACCTCCCGTCGATGCCCGCTGGCCCGCACCTGCGCCACCGCCTCCCGCCGGTCCAGCCCCACGTTCGTGTACACCTCGGGATTGACGAACGCCACCGAGAACACCCGGGCGAACTCCCCCGAGGTCACCCGGGTGAACTCCTGCGACCACCGCGGAGCGGTCACCATCTGCCGCCGCAGTTCCTCACGGGCGTACCGCACGTGCCGGGCCTCCTCGACCACGTGGATCCGTGTGACCCCCCGGACCAGCGTCTGCACCCGCTCGTCGGGGAAGGTCAGCCGCTGCATCCAGTCCAGCACCTCCTCGCCCAGCAGGGTCGCGGTGAACGACCCCGGCGTGGTCGAGATCGTCTTGAACAGGCGCCCCAGGTTCTGGTGGGCCCGGCTCACCGGGTACCAGGGCGCGTCGCCGCGCTCGATCAGCCGGGCGAACATCTTCGAGTGCCGGCACTCGTCCTCGATCTCGGTCAACGCGTACCGCACGTGCGCGGACGTCGCCGCCTTGTCGTAGACGTGCCGGACCAGCAGCTGCATCAGGATCAGCTCGAACCAGATGCCGAGCGAGGCCAGCGCGGCGGCCTCGTGCTGCGACAGCAGGATCCGCTGCTCCTCGCTCATCCGCTTCCACATCGGCGTGTCGTACAGCGACACCAGCTCCGGCGGCCAGAACCACTTGCCGTCCTCGAAGGGCGCGTCCCAGTCCAGCTCCTTGTCCGGGTCGAAGGAGTGCTTCGCGGAGGAGACGAGCAGCCGTTCGGCCACCTGCTCGCGGTCCTTGAGCAGGCCCAGTGCGTCCCGCAGTCCGTCGACCGCGTCGGCTTCCGTCAGGGTCGTCATGGCTCCCTCACCTCGTTACCCGGGGGTACGTCGTCGTCCGGTCTTATGAGACCGCGTGTCAGCAAGGCGGTCAATCCCCTGCGCGAGACTTGTTGACACCGGATCTACCGCTACCCCGGCCCCCGGATCGGAGCCTCAGAGCCCCAGCACCGCCCGCATCACCGCCCTGGCGATCGGCGCCGCGTCCCCGCCCCCGCTGATCTCCCCGCGGTCGGCCGCCGCGTCCTCGACCACCACCGCCACCGCGACCTTCGGCTCCACGTCCGTGTCCGCCTGCGCCCAGGACACGAACCAGGCGTACGGCACCCCGGAGTTGCCCAGACCGTGCTGCGCGGTGCCGGTCTTGCCGCCGACCGTGGCCCCGCGGATGGCCGCGTTGCCGCCGGTGCCCTCCCGGACCACGTCGACCATGAGTTCCTTCATGCGGACGGCCGTCGAGGGGCTCATCACCTGCCGCACCGGCCCCGAACCGCCGGTGCCCACCGTCTCCCCGGTCGGGCGCTCGGTCCGCTCCACGAGATACGGCGGCCGGGCCATGCCTCCGTTCGCCACCGCCGCCGCGACCATCGCCATCTGCAACGGAGTGGCCCGCGTGTTGTACTGCCCGATCGACGACAGCGCCAGCTGCGCCTTGTCCACGCTGGTGTCGAAGGTGCTGGTCGCGGCCGAGAACGGGATGCGCAGCTTCGTGTCGTTGAAGCCGAACCCCTGCGCGACGTTCGTCATGTCGGCGACCCCCACGTCCACGCCCAGCTTCGCGAAGACCGTGTTGCACGACCACTCGAAGGCCTCCCGCAGCGAGGCGTCCCGGCAGCCGTCCCCCTCGTTGGTCAGCCGGGTCGTCGTGCCCGGCAGCCGGTAGGGGTCGGGGGAGTCGGTCGGCGCGTCCAGATCGGTGACCACCCCCGCGTCCAGGGCGGCGGCAGCGGTGACCACCTTGAACGTCGAACCCGGCGGATAGGTCTGCCGTACCGCCCGGTTGAGCATCGGCTTCTCCGGGTCGTCGTTGAGCCGCGCCCAGGCCGAGGCGACCCTGTTGTCGTTGCCGGACAGTTCGGAGGGGTCGTAGGACGGGGTGGAGACCAGGGCGAGGATCCGGCCGGTCGCCGGTTCGATCGCGGCCACCGCGCCCTTGCGGGTGCCCAGGCCCCGGAAGGCGGCCTCCTGGGCGTACCGGTTCAGGGTGGTCACCACGTTCCCGCCGGGGGTCGGCACCCGGCTGCCGTCGTGCCACAGCGGGAACGGCGACAGCATCGGGTCGGTGCCCGCGAGCAGGCCGTCCTCGGCGTGCTCCAGGAACGTCGTGCCGTACAGCTGGGAGGCGAAGCCGGTGACCGGGGCGTACAACGGGCCCTGCGGATAGGTGCGTTCGTAGCGCAGCTGCTCCCGGCTGTCCCGGGAGCCGGTGACCGCCTCGCCGCCGACCAGGATGTTCCCGCGGGGCAGCCCGTAACGGGCGATCGTGGCACGGCGGTTGGCCGGATTGCCGTCGTAGGAGCGGCCCTGCACGACTTGCACGCGGGCGGCGTTGACGAGGAGGGCGAACAGCAGCAGGGCGCACAGGGCGCGGGCCCGGCGGACGTACGCGGCGGTCCCCTGCTGCCGGCTCACGGGGCCACCCGGCCGTCGTAGTGCCTGCGGGCCGAGTCGCTCACCCGGATCAGCAGGGCCACGATCGCCCAGTTGGTGACGACCGAGGAGCCGCCCTGGGCGAGGAACGGCATCGCCATGCCGGTCAGCGGGATCAGCCCCGTCACCCCGCCCGCGATCACGAACACCTGGAGGGCGACGATCGAGGCGAGCCCGACCGCGAGCAGCCGGGCGAAGGGGTCGCGCAGGGCGAGACCGGCCCGGTAGCCGCGCTCCACGAGCAGACCGTAGAGGAGGAAGATCGCGGAGAGCCCGGCCAGGCCCAGTTCCTCGCCCGCCGTGGCCAGGATGAAGTCCGACTTGGCGGCGAAGCCGATGAGCACGGAGTGACCGAGGCCGAGCCCGGCCCCGAGCACCCCGCCGGCGGCGAACGCGAAGAGGGACTGGGCGAGTTGGTTCGGTCCCTGGCCCGCGGCGATCGAGGCGAAGGGGTGCAGCCAGTCCTCGATACGGCCGTGCACGTGCGGCTCCAGCCGGCCGACGGCGACCGCGCCGACCACGGCGAGCAGCAGGCCGACGGCGATCCAGCCGGTGCGTCCGGTGGCGACGTACAGCATGACGACGAAGAGGCCGAAGAAGAGCAGCGAGGTGCCCAGGTCGCGTTCGAGGATCAGCACCCCGACGCTCACCAGCCAGATGGTGACGATCGGGCCGAGCACCCGGCCCGTCGGGAACTGCATGAACCACAGCCGGCGGCCCGCGTAGGCGAGCGCGCCCCGGTTGGCGGCGAGGTACGCGGCGAAGAACACCGCGAGCAGCACCTTCGCGAACTCGCTGGGCTGGAGGGAGAATCCGGCGATCCGGACCCAGATCCGGGCCCCGTTGACGGCCGGGAAGAAGATCGGGAGCAGCAGCAGGACGAGGGCGGCGGCCACGCAGACGTAGGCGTAGCGCTGGAGGACGCGGTGGTCGCGCAGCATCAGCACGACCACGATGAAGAAGCCGACGCCCAGCGTGGACCAGACGAGCTGGGCGGGGGCCGCGCGGTCGCCCGGGGTCTCCAGGTCCAGCCGGTAGATCAGGACCAGGCCGAGTCCGTTGAGCAGCACGCCGATCGGCAGCGGCAGCGGATCGGCGTACGGGGCACGCATGCGTACGGCGAGATGCGCGACGAGCGCGAGGATCCCGAGGCCGGCTCCGTAACCGGCGGCGCCGGGCGGGACGGTGCCGGTCCTGGCCAGCCCGACCGCGCAGTAGCCGGACACGCAGAGCAGCACGGCCAGCACGATCAGGGCGAGTTCGACGCCCCGGCGCCGGGGGAGGCGTTCGGCGGGCCCGGCGGGCGCGGTCGCCGTGAGGGTGGTTCCGGCCTTGGTCATGTCCGGAACTTACCCACATAGTGCGAGTTGCGTGCTTTGTTGGCTTGCGCCAGCGTGGCGTGGGGCCCGAGGGGCGGATGGCGGGTGCGGGCCCGTCGTGGCTGATCGCGCAGTTCTCCGCGCCCCTGAAAGCAAGTCGGCTGGTCCCACCTTTCTTGGGGGCGCTGGGGGTCCCCCGGCCGAAGGCTGGGGGAGGAACTGCGCGACAAGCCACCACGCGCCCGCAGCCGCACCACGCGCCCGCGCCTCCCACGGAAGCGCCGGCGTCGTCACCGCCCCCCCACGGAAGCGCCGGCGTCGTCACCGCGCCCCCCACGGAAGCGCCGGCGTCGTCACCGCGCCCCCTACGGGAGCGTCAGCACCGCCACCGCGCCCCCGTCCACCGCGTTGGTGAACGACAGCCGCGCGCCCAGCACCTCCGCCTGCCCCACCGCGATCGTCAGCCCCAGCCCGTGCCCCTTGGAGCCGCCCTCCGTCCGGAACCGCTGGGGACCGTGCGCCACCAGGTACTCGGGGAACCCGTCCCCGTGATCCCGCACGGTGACCTCCTTGCCCTCCACCGTCAGCACCACCGGCGCCCGCCCGTGCCGGTGCGCGTTGGCGACCAGGTTGCCCAGCACCCGTTCCAGCCGCCGCCGGTCGGTCTCCACCCACACGTCCCGGACCACCTTCACCTCGGTCTCCGTCCCGGACGCCTGCACCACCCGCTCGGCCAGCGCGCCCAGCGCCTCCGCGTCGGTCTCCAGGCGTTCCCGGCCCGCGTCGAGGCGGGAGATCTCCAGCAGGTCCTCGGTGAGCGTGCGCAGCGCCGCCACCCGGTCCCGCACCAGCTCCGTCGGCCGCCCGGGAGGCAGCAGTTCCGCCGCCGCGTGCAGTCCCGTCAGCGGGGTCCGCAGTTCGTGCGCCACGTCGGCCGTGAACCGCTGCTCGCTCAGCAGCTTGCTCTGCAACGACGCGGCCATCCCGTCCAGCGCGGCGGCGACCGCGGCCACCTCGTCCTGCGGCCGGGTCGGGTCCTTCGTCCGGGGGTCGTCCACCCGCGCGTCCAGATCCCCGGCGCTGATCCGCCGGGCCACCTGCGCGGTGCCGTGCAGCCGCCGGGTCACCCGGGTCACCGCGAACGCGCCCACCAGCAGGGTGGCCCCGATGGCCAGGGCCGACGACCAGAGGATGGACCCGTCGAGCGCGGCGATGGTGCGGGCCTGCTGGGAGTAGTCGACGGCCACCGCCAGCACCCGGTGCCGGTCGGCCGGACCCGCCGCCCACATGATCGGGCGGCCCTCGTCCTTGGAGACCATCGTGCCGCGCTCCCCGTTCAGCGCGAGCGCCCGCAGCGGCGTCGGCAGCCCTCGTGGGTCGACCCTGGCCTCCGGCAGCAGCCTGTCCCCGGCCTCGAAGTCACCGGTCGCCTCCGCGAGCCGGGACAGCGCCTGTTCGCGGGCCTGTGCCACGGTCTGGTCGGTCACCGACACGTGCACCAGCCCACCGAGGAGCGCGGCCAGCGCACAGCACATCACGGTGATGAACACGGCCGACTTCGTCGCGAGCGTCCCGGCCCAGCGGGGGAGCCTCATCAGGCACCCGCCGGGGCCGAAGCCGGGGCGGAGGTCGCGGAGGTCGCAGTGGTCGTCGTGGGGGCGGAGGTCGGGGTGAGGGCCGGTACCGGTACCGGTGCCGGTGCGCGGTGGTGGCGCCCCTTGCCCGTACGCAGGAACTCGTCCCGCGAGAACACCATGGCCTGGCGGTCCGGGTCCCACGCCCAGGTCGTGCGGTACTCGTACCCGGTGATCCCGGCCGGCGACCGTACGATCACCGCCCGCCCGGCCAGCTCGACCCCGATGATCGCGTCGTTGTCGTCGAGCACCTGCACCAGCCGGTGCTTCTCGACGGTGTACACGCGCAGCGCGGTCTGGTTCGTCGGGTACAGCCGGAAGCCGAGCGTCAGCTCGTCCCGCCCGTCCCCGGTCAGGTCCCGGTAGTAGGGCTTCAGCAGCGGACAGTCGGCGCCATCGCCGGCCGCCCCGCACGCCTTCATCCGGTTCACGGTCTCGTGGTACACCCCCTTGGACCCGTAGTCCGCGGGGTCGGAGGCGATCTCGGCGCGCACGACGGCCACCGGATCCACCGCGCGGATGTCGTCCCCGGGAACCGTGATCCCCTTCACGGTGTGCCTGCTGCCCTCGTCGTACGGCCAGGCCGGACTGGCCGCCGGCCGCAGATCGGGCCAGAGCTTCGCGGGACTGATCGCGGTCGGCGTCGCCCCCGCCGCGCGCAGCCCGCCGGAGTCGCCGCAGCCCGCCACCGCCACCGCCAGCAGGGCGACGGCGGCGGCGACGACGGCGCTGCGAAGGGGGCGACGGCTCGGCACGCTGCTCCTGGCTCGGGTACGACGGGGGTCCGGGCCGACGGATCGGGTGACGGCCCCGTACACCTTAGTCGTAGATTCGTATGGAAGTCCGTTTTGCACCGGAGGGGCCGGTGCAGAGGAGAGGCTACTCGGCGAGTTCCTCAAGGAGACGGGCGGTCGGCAGACCGGCCCGGAGGTAGGCGACGAACAGCTCGTTGTGCAGCGCCCAGGGCGAACGCCGGGCCCGCACCAGCCGGATCGCCTCCTCGGCCGTGCATCCCCGGTGCACCAGGGTCTCCGCGACCACCAGGCCCGCCCGGTTGTACCCGCTGTAGCAGCGCACCAGCACCGACCGCCCCGCGTCCAGGGCCTCGCCCGCCGCCCGGGCCAGCCGGATCACCCCCGCCAGCTGTGTTCCGTCCAGCGGTCCGTCGGGTATCGGCCAGACATGGTGTTCCACGCCCGCGTCGGGCCCGTGCCCGGGCACCCGCAGCAGACTCTGCACCAGATCGAACTCGTCCCGCACCACGACGGGCTCCAGCCGCCCCGACCGCCCGCGGAACTCATGACCGCCCATCCACAGCCCGGGCAGCACCTCGCTCCACGGACTGTCCGGAGCCGGGACCTCGTACCGTTCCCCACGGATCCGCATCGGCGCCTCCCCGCTGCGTGCGCCAACCCCAGTCAAAGGTAGCGGGGTTCTTGCCCCTGGAGCACCCCGCCTGTTCCCATGGTCGAGGGGTGATGTCGCAATGAGCGGACTGCGCGTCGTGCCGACCTGGCGCCACGGCCAGGAGCGGCTGTACGTCTGCCTCACGGACGGACGGAACATCGCCTGGTACGACCGTGAGGCGGGCCGGGTCAACCTCCTCGGCGAGGAGCACCTGGACGACGTACTGGAAGCCCTGCGGCCCTTCTTGACCGGCCCGGTCACGGTCGGCCCGCCACCGGTGCCCACGCCCGCCGAACTGGCCCGGCTGACCCTGCACCCGGACGACGACCTGGCACCCAACCGCCCCGGCGAGGCGCTGCTGATCGCGATCGACCGGGACCCCGGCCCCTCCCACCGCCTGCGCCCCGACCCGCGCCGCCGCGCCCTGGCCGCGGAACAGTCCGTGGGCGACGCCCTGGACCGCCTGGACGGCGCCGGCTGGCACGCCCTGCACTCCGTGCCGCTGCCCGGTGGCGACCGCATCCACCACCTGCTGATCGGCCCCGGCGGCATCTTCTGCGTGCACGCGCTCCCCGCCCGTAAGCAGAAGGTGGTGGTGGCCGACCCGATGGTCACCCTCGGCCGCCGCGATCCGCAGCCGCTGCTGCGCCGGCTGCGCGCCGACGCCGACCGGGCCTCGTACGCCCTCACGGCCGAGGTCCGCCCGATCCTCGCCCTCACCGAACCGGCCGACGTGACGGTGCTCGCACCGCCCCGCGAGGCCCGCGTCCTGCGCGACCGCGACCTGCCGGACCTGGCCCGCCTGGGCGGCGTCCTCAAACCGGCCGACGTGGAGGCCCTGCACGCGATGGCACGGGACCGCAACACGTGGGGGCGGGTGTAGGGCGCTCCGCGGAGTGACCGGGCGGCTGCGGGGCGTTCGTGGCACGGGGGCAATGAGTGCTCACGGCACACGGGGGCAGTGAGTGCTCACGGCACACGGGGCAGTGAGTGCTCACGGCAGGGGGGGAGTGAGTGCTCACGGCAGGGGGGCCGAGCGGGCCGCGTCCAGCAAAGGGGCCAGGAGGTCGCCGTGGTCCTGGACGCGGGGCGCGATGTCCTCGGGCCGGAACACCAGCTGCCCCGCGGCCCGGCACTGGGCGACCTCCTCCCACGTCACCGGCGCCGACACCATCGGCTCCCGCCGCGCCCGCACCGTGTAGGGCGTGGCCGTCGTCTTGCGCCCCGCGTTCTGGCTCCAGTCCACGAACACCTTCCCCGGCCGCAGACTCCGCGTCATCCGGTGCACCACCAGCCGCGGCATCGCCCGCTCCGCCTCCACCGCCAGCCCCTTCGCGTACTCGCTGACCCGCTCGCTGCTCGCCCCCCGCACCCCCGCCAGCAGGTGCAGCCCCTTGGACCCGGCCGTCTTCGCGTGCGCCTCGATCCCGTCCGCCGCCAGCCGTTCCCGGAGCCACAGCGCGACCTCGCAGCAGTGCACGACCGTGGCGGGCCGCCCGGGGTCCAGGTCGAAGACGATCCGGTCGGCCTCGTCCGGGGACTGCGCGACCCACTGGTGCGTGTGGAACTCGGTGACCAGGTTCGCCGCCCACATCAGGCTCGCGAGGTCCTGCACCAGCACCATCCGCGCCACCCCCTCCGACCGGTGCACCTCGGTCGTCGTCACCCACTCGGGCGTACCGGGCGGCACGTTCTTGGCGAAGAACACCTGGCCGTCGGGGCCGTCCGGGTACCGGAGGAACGACACCGGCCGGTCCCGCAGATGCGGCAGCAGCACCCCGGCCGTCGTCGCGTAGTAGTGCAGCAGCTCACCCTTGGTGAACCCGGTCGCCGGATACAGCACCTTCTCCAGATTGCTGAGCGCGACCCTTCGCCCCTCCACCTCTGTGATCGGCGTCATACGATGACAATCTCACACAAACCGTACGACCCGGACGGAGGGAAGCCGCACGTGCGATCCATCTGGAACGGCGCGATCTCCTTCGGTCTCGTCAGCATCCCGATCAAGCTGGTGAACGCCACCGAGAGCCACTCGATCTCCTTCCGCCAGGTCCACACCGAGGACAACGGCCGCATCCGCTACCGCAAGTTCTGCGAGCTGGAGGACCGCGAGGTGACCCAGTCGGAGATCGGCAAGGGGTACGAGGACGCCGACGGCACGATCGTCCCGATCACCGACGACGACCTGTCCCACCTGCCCATCCCCACCGCCCGTACCATCGAGATCGTCGCCTTCGTGCCGGCCGACCGGATCGACCCGCTCCAGATGGACGCGGCGTACTACCTGGCCGCGAGCGGCGCCCCCGCGGCGAAGCCGTACACCCTCCTGCGGGAGGCCCTGAAGCGCAGCCACAAGGTGGCCATCGCGAAGTACGCGCTGCGCGGCCGGGAACGCCTCGGCATGCTCCGGGTGGTCGGCGACGCCATCGCCATGCACGGCCTGCTCTGGCCGGACGAGGTCCGCGCCCCCGAGGGCGTCGCACCCGACGTCGACGTCTCCGTCCGCGACAAGGAACTCGACCTTGCGGACGCCCTGATGGACACCCTCGGCGAGGTCGACCTGAAGGACCTGCACGACGAGTACCGGGAGGCCCTGGAGGAGGTCATCGCCGCGAAGGCGGCCGGCGAGACCCCGCCGGAGTCCCCCGAGCCGGCCCCGGGCGGCAAGGTCCTGGACCTGATGGCGGCCCTGGAGAAGAGCGTACGGGCGGCGAAGGAGTCGCGGGGCGAGTCGAAGGGTGAGTCGAGGGGCGAGTCGAGGGGCGAGGAGGCGGAGGTGACGCCGCTGACCGGCGAGAAGTCCGCGTCGAGGACGAAGAAGACGGCGGCGGCCAGGAAGACGCCCGCGAAGAAGACCGCGAGCAAGTCGGCGACGGCGAAGAAGACGACGGCGAAGAAGACCACGAGCAAGTCGGCGGCTAAGAAGACGCCGGCGAAGAAGACGGCCCGCAAACGCTCGGCGTGAGAGCGGGCGTGGGGGTCGGCGTGAGAGCGGGCGTGAGGGCTGGCGTGGGGGTCGGCGTGAGCGCGGGCGTGGGGGCCGGCGTGACCCTCGCCGCGTCCCGTCAGGCGACTTTCCGGGATGGAACGTCGGGCGGCTTTCCGGAAGCCTCGGGCGACTTTCTGGATGCCCGGTGCCTTCAGGCGGCCTTCTGGGAGGCGGCCGCGGCGGGGTGCAGGTCGTCGAGGGTGAGCCGGTGGGCCGGGGGATCGGGCAGGAGGGTCTCCTGGACGACCCGCAGTCCGGGGTCCACATGGAGCAGTTGGCCGGGCCCGAGCGGGCGCCAGTCGGCGTTCTCGTCCAGGCGCTCGCTGGCGACGACGACGGCGGGATGGTCGGTGAGGTGCGCCGAGTGGACCCGCATGCGGCCGTGGCTGCCGCTCTGGTCGAGGTGCCGGCTGCCGTGCTGCCCGCCCGGCCTGCGCTCGAGGACGTAGAGGTCATGGGTGTCCGGGTAGCGCAACGCCCACAGCTCCTGCGGGGTGGTGAGGACGAGGTTCAGGGCGTACACGGGCAGGTTCGCGGCGATCCAGCGGGTCGCCTGCCGGATGCCCTCGGTCACGTCACCGCCGTGGCGCCGGGTCTCCCTGGTGATCAGGGCGAAGTACCGCTCGGAGTCGGTGTCGCCCCGGACCAGCGAGCGGTCGTCGCCCAGGTGGGCGTCGAGTGCGTCGAGGCCTTCGATGACCCCGTTGTGCGCGAAGAGCCGTCCGTCCTGCTCGAAAGGGTGGGTGTTGCGCAGGTCGAGGCTGCCGGTGGAGGCGAAGCGGATGTGCGCGACGAAGGTCGCCGACTCCCGCTGCCGGGCCTCCTGCGCGAAGGCGCGGTCGCGGTAGGCCGCGATGGGCGCCTTGTCGACGTGCGGGGCGCCGTCCGGACCGAACCAGCCGAGCCCGGTGCCGTCGGGATCACGGTGGCTCTGCCGGCTGAGGCTGTCGGGCGCGTCGAGCAGCCAGAACGTGGCGTGCGCGCGGAGCGGGGCGCTGCTGAGACCGAAGAGGCGGCACACGGGACCCTCCTGAGGGCAGGCGGTTCATACTCGGCTCTGCTCTGCTTGGCTCTGCTCTGCGGTGCGTCGGACCCTTCAAAGACCGTACCGCCAAGGGGGAGGACGGCGCCAAGGCACCGCGTCCGTACGTCGGCCCCGCGCCGTCCTCGGCGTCACTGCACGTCCGACGAGGCGAACTGCACGAACCGCTCCAGCACCTCGCGCGCCTGCGTGGCGAGGGCGGCCAGCTCCGTCTTGTCGGCCGCCTTGTGCAGGGTGGAGGTCAGGGCGTAGGCATCCTGTGCGGTGTCGATCACCGGCCGGGCGCTCGCTATGAGCTGGACCCGGAACAACGCGTGCAGGGCGACCCCGCGAAGCCGGTGAGCCTCCGTACGGGCTTCGGGGTACGTGGTGGCACCGCCCGGATCCTGCTCCCTGCGGTGCCAGCGGTCCTGCTGTGCGCGCCGGAACTCCGTCAGCGCTCCGGCGAAGTCGCTGTAGACGGCCATCCGGTCCGCCCGAAGCTGCTGCTGACTCACGAACAGCCGCTCGCGCGCGGACGCGTTGCGCTGGAACGCGAACGTGACAGCGGAGCCCAGCAACGTGCCCACAATGGCGATCAACGCAGAGACGACACCATCCACGCGGGTATCAGACCACAAGACCGTCACTCCGACGGGGTGACGATCCCTCGATACCCGTCGAGGAGGGGGAAGCTGTAGGCGACGTCGTTCCGAGAGAGCTGGGAGAGCACATCTCCCTCACCCAGGACGAGGGAACCAGCGTCACCGTCAACGTCCCGGGGCGTAACCCGTCCATGGCCACCGTCCGCGTGCCGCTCGACCTGCCCGACGCCTGGACGGAGGCGTCACCCCGTGGTGGTGACGAGCTCGTCGAGCACCTGCTCCAGCAGGCTGTAGTCACCGAGGAAACTCTTCACCGAGGCGTCCTCATTGCGCTGAGGGTCCAACCCCGCCCAGTTCAGCTCGTATCCCGCGTCGGCGCTCAGCTGGGCCAGGAACACCCGCTGGGCACGGCCGTTGCCCTCGCGGAACGGGTGGAGGACGTTCATGTCGCCGTACAGCTCGGCCAGTCGGATGACGAACTCGTGCCGGGGGAGACCCCGCAGATGACCGGAGGAGGCGAGACGGCCGAAGACCTCGTCGGCGTAGGTCACCAGGTTTCTCGCCGGGCAGAACGGTGTGCGCTTGGCGATGTTCACCGTGCGTAACTCGCCTGCCCACGCATAGATGTCCCCGAAGACCGCGGCATGGAAAGCCTGAAGATGACGGAGGTCGTACCCGCCGGGCAGGGGGCGTTCGGCGAGCAAGACGAGGCGAGCCCTGGTGATGTCCGCCTCCGCCGCCGCCAACAATTGATGGTCGGTGATGCCGAGTTTGTTGCGCAGCACGCCGTTGGACATGGCGTACGGATCGTTCACCCTGCCCGCCGCTCCGAAGTTTGCTGGTGGCGGGCGATCGCGCGGGCGACAAGGGTGTCCGCGTCGAGGTCGCCCTTCACGTACGCCTCGGTGTCGCGGTCGGAGGCCTCGGAGGCGTGGAGCCCCTCGGCCTCGATGGAGCCGGTGGCCGAGGCGACGGCCGCACGTCGTGCCGCCCGGCCGCTCAGCGCCTCGAAGGCCTCGACGGACAGGAGGACGCCCTGCGGCTTGCGGTGGGCGCCGATGAGGACCGGATCGGCATCCGCGCCGGACTCCGACAGGTCGGTCAGAATCCGCGACAGCCTCGCGCGCGCGTCACTGACGGTCACGACCTCGGGGATCTCCATGCTGTCACCGTACCCATATAGAGTCATGAACCTGTACAGATTCTAGTACGGATTCCGACGGGATGCCCTCCGACCCGCCCGCCATCCCGCCGGCCTGCTCTTCGGCCGGCGTTCCTTGATCTTCACGCGATACCGATCTGCTCAGTGCGTCAGATCCAGCACGGCCGTACAGTGCGGATCGTCCCCCGGCTCCTCGAAGAGCTCCCGCTCCCGCGAGGCGGAGAACACCTCCGCGATCACGGCCGGCCCTGCCTCCGCGAGCCGGACGTCACAGGCCACGACCTCGGGGTCCCCCTGGTGGCGTACGTACAGCCGCATCCGGCCCTCGCTCAGATACAGGAAGCCGACCAGCAGCGACTCGGCCTTCTCCCGTTCCTCATAGCCCGGAACCGGGCAGTTGAGCGCGGTCAGCAGCGTGTGCGCCCGGTCCTCCAGCAGATCCTCGCCGGGCACCTCCTCCGAGAGCTCGATCAGTGGAGTGCCGAAGACGTGGTCCACCTGACCACCGGAGTAAAAGCGCACCTCGCCCGCCTCGTGCCGCACGCGGCTGACGGCCTCCCACGGGAGCAGCACCTCCTCCTGCCGGTGCAAGAGCGGGATCTCATAGATGGTGAGGAGGTCGGTGACGGTCGCCTTCCGCCGGCCGAGCGCGATCCGCACGGTCGGCGCTCCGGCGGGGCCCGGGAGCACACCGCGGACGCGCAGCTTCTTCACGATCGGAGCTTGGGTGTAGAGGATCAGATGCCCGGTCACGTCGGCCTGTGCCACGGCCACTTCCCATGGCGTCATTGCGGGTGTCTCCCTGTTCAGCGCATGAACTTGGCGGCGGACTGGTTCATCCAGTCGGGGCACTTCCTCATGCCCTTGCAGTAGGCGGTGATGACGCCGATCATCTGCCCGCTTCCGGCGTCGTACCGGTTGTCCTGGGTACGACGGGTGACCTGAGCCTTGACGATGATCTTCACCTGGGGGTGCGTACCGTCGAAGGCGTAATCCCACTATTCCAGGCCCCCCTTGCCGTCGTTCTTGTCCACCTTGCCGTTCAGGGGAGCGTTGACGATGCGGCTGGTGCGGATGTCGGCGGTGAACTTGAGCAGGGTGCCGGGTTCACCGCAACCCGTGCGCCGCCGCTGCCGCGAACACAGCCGTCACCCAGGTCCACAGCACCGCGAGCCCGACATGGCCCGCGGTGCGCAGGCGATGGCCGCGCCATGTGCGGGGTGAGAAGTAGGCGAACTCCATGATCCAGCGCAGGCCCCAGAACAGGGTCTGGCCACAGAGCAGGAACGTCGGCAGGGGTGCGCCGGTGAGCAGGGCCGGCGCGAAGGCCAGGGGAAGGGAACCGAGAAGTGCGCAGGTCAATGCGATGAAGAACAGGTGCGCGTAAGAGACCTGGCGGGTGAGCAGGCTGCTGCCGCGCAGGTCGGCGGGCCACCCCAGTATCCGCGGGAGCGCGACGTGCACCAGTCCCATGAAGATCAGGGCGCCCCCGACCAGGCGCAACTGGCCAGTGAGACTGAGAAGTTGGGTCACTTTCGGTCCTTGCTGAAGGCGAATGCCGTGATCAGGCCCGCGAAGCGGCGCTCGGCACTGTGTTCCAGCCCTGCGTGGGCGGCGAGCCGCAACCATTCCTGACGGGGCAGGAAGTGCCAGGCGCCGGGCCCGAACACGGCTGTGTTGGCGGCATCTCGCAGGTGCTCGGCGACCAGCAGTGTGCCGCCGGGCCGCAGCAGCCGGGCGCATTCGGTGAACAGCCGCTCCCGGTCCTGTGCGCGGCGCAGTTCGTGCGCGGCGAAGACGAGCAGGACGGCGTCGGCCGAGTTCGCCGGGTGCGGCAGCGTCTGTGGGCGGCCCGGTGCGGCGTGGCCGGGGGGAGGCACCCGGCGTCGGGCGCGGCGCAGGGACCCCTCGCTCGTCAAGGCCGGGTCGTACAGGTCGATGGCGGTGCGCTGGGCCTCCGGCCAGCGTGCGGCGAGTGGGGCGCTCACCTCGTCCAGGCCGGTGCTCACCACCACGTATGCCGACGGGATGCGAGGCAGTAGGTCCTCCAGCCAGTCGTACGTGTACAGGCCGGAGCGGTCGTAGACGTGCCAGCTCGCCGCCGTGGCGGTGCACAACAGAGCGAGTGCCGCGACCGATCCCGTCCGGGCGAGGGGGCCCAGCGCGCGAGGCAGACGTGGAGCAAGGAGGGCTGCAGCCGCCGCAGTCGCCGCACCCGCTGCGTACTGGGGCCAGTTGTAGGCGATGACGTCGCGGACGCCGGAGTGCCGCAGCGTCACCGTATGGCGCCGTTCTCGGTGCGGCGCACACCGCGGTGCCAGCCGTAGTCGACGCCCGCAACGTGGAAGGCGTTGGCGAGGACGGGGCGGGTTCCGGCGAGCGGGCCGTTGTCGAAGAAGGTCAGCCGGCGCACATCGACACAGACCGGCTGCGGGTCCCACTGCGTACGGAATGCCTTGACCACGATCACGGAGCGGGTCTGGGGTTCGTACTCGAAGGTGTAGGGCAGGGGGCCGGCGAAGCGGCGGGCGGCTCGGGCGTCGGCGAAGGGGCTGTGCGGGGGCAACGGCGCGGGAGCGCTGTGCAGGTCGGCACGCACCAGCAGGTCGGCGTGCCCGTCGGCGCTGTCGACCCGGAATTCCAGGGTGCCGTCCGTGGCGCGCGAACTGATGTGGGCAAGGCGGTAGTTGTAGCGGGTGAACAGGTTGCCGCCCAGCCGCATCAACCGGGCGTCGGTGTCGCTGCGCAGGATGCGCAACCCCCGCATGGTGCGCCCGCCAGGGGTGCGGAAGCGGGTGAAGACGCGGTATCCGGTCAGCAGGAAGTCACGGCCCAGCCGCGCGGGCAGGAACGCCGGCCGCAGGGCACGGGTGTCGACCAGGGCGGCGGCCACGAAGCCGTACTCCACGCCCTTCTCGCCGCGGGGGTACGTGTCAAGTTCCAGGCCCGGCGGCACCAGCTGGCGCAGCGCCTCGGCGGGCAGAGCGTAGGTCAGCACGAGCGAGTGCGCGAAATGCGTGCTCATCGCCATGGGATGACGTTGCACCAAGTGCCTCACGGGTCGATCCTCCTGTCCTCGGCGCCCGAGGGGTCTGCGCCCAGCCGCACGACGCGCACCACGCCCCACAGCGCCGATCGGTCCTGCGCCGCCCAGCCGGGTCCGGTCGCCGTGGGCTCGCGGAAGCTGCGCAGAACGACGATGCCGCCGGGACGCACGGCACGACGCACGGCGGCGCGCAGCCGGCCGGCGAAGGCGGGGCCAGGCCCGTCGAGCACGTTCGAGAGGGTCACCGCGTCATAGCCGGCCCGCGGAGCCTGTTCCAGTGCGTCGACCACGTCGGCGTGGACGAGGCGGACGTCCGGCGCGAACAGCGGCTGTGCCCCGGGAAGTTCGACCCCCGCGAGTAGCCGCCACATCCAGGGGTTAGAGGCATTGGCGTGCCCGGCGACGGTCCGCGCCAGGCGTCGTCCGAGCACCTTGTCGAAGCGTGCCGGGACCACTTGCGCGAACGAGGGGCGCAGCGCGACCGCGAGCGCGCCGCCCGGCCGCAGCGCGAGCCACATCAGATGTCTCAGCCCCGGGCTGTCCAGGGCAGTGCGCCAACGCCGGGCCTGTTCAGCCGGATCGTCGAGGGCGAGGAAGGCGCGCAGTGCGGGCCCGCGCCAGGCCGGCAGCAGCGCGCCGGCCGCTCCACGGCCCAGCCGCATCAGTGTCTCTGCGGAGCCGTCCGTGGTGGTTCTGCCGGCGAGCCGGTCACGTGCGTAGGCGAGTTGTACCGGGTTGACGTCGACGGCTGTCACCTCGTGACCGGCCTGCTGGAGGGCGGCGGCGGTGTCGCCCGCGGAGGCGATGCACAGCACCCGCGCCCCCGCGCTGGGCAGGACGCCGAGCTCGATACCGCAGTCCTCGTACATCCGCCCGAACAAGAGGCGGGGGCCGCCCGACCCGCTGATGATCCGGCCGCGTGCCCATGGTGTGCCGCTCACCGGACCGCCACTCCGGATGAGGTCCGTTCCACCAGCCAGACCAGCGCTACAAAGGCCAGATTCTGGGTGAGCATCCGCCCCGGTTCCGCTATGTGATCCAGGCCGAACAGCAGTCCGCCCGCGTTGAACACCACCACGAGCGCCGTCTGTACGACAGCGGCGGCCCGCGCCCACCGTCCGGAGAGCGCCCACAAACCGATGCCGGCCTCCGCGATCCCGATGACGATCAGCGCCGTCGTCACCGCCCAAGCCGGCATATGGGGAACGTCCCCGAGAATGGCCCGCTGATCGTCCCGCCCCGGCCAGACCTTGCACCACAGGCCCTCGTAGAACCACACCAGAGCAACAGCCCAGCGCGCCAGCACCCCTTGCCA
Organism: Streptomyces sp. NPDC006655; assembly: GCF_040703965.1. Lineage (NCBI taxonomy): Bacteria > Bacillati > Actinomycetota > Actinomycetes > Kitasatosporales > Streptomycetaceae > Streptomyces > Streptomyces sp. NPDC006655. Next base: position 19,510 of record NZ_JBEYJU010000058.1, read on the forward strand.
CCCCGTCACTACGCTCCGGTCTCCCAGCCCTTCGGGTGGTGCCCCTGCGGCGGGCGGTACATCGGACGCACCGGTGCGAAGCGCGGCCGGAGAAGACCCGACCAGAAAGTCCATGGACACCACTCCCGATCGCAGAATTGAACGCGTTCAAGAACAGTCTACTCATGTACGACCGTCGTAGATCAGGGGCGAGACGAAGCCTCTACCGAGGCCTGATCCGCGAGGACTCGATCGACGAGGGGCTGATCACGTCAAACCCGGCCGCCAGGCGGCGCGGACGCGGCAAGCGCGCCGGCCGCGCAGGACGAGAAGATGACCGTCCAACAGGTCATCACTGATCTGAACCGGCGCGGTGAAGCGTTCGAGATCGAATCCGGTCTGCCTGAGTCCGAGGTGCGCGCAGCGGCCGAAACCGCCGAGGCTGCCGACGCCGAACCGCCTTTGCGGTGGTTCGAGTTCTGCCGGAAGTACGTGGCCGGGCGGTGGCGTACGAGCGCAGCCAAGACCCGTGAGGGCATGGCGGACGGTCTTGCGGCCGTGACGCTCGCTATGGTCAAGCGCGACGATGCGACTCCCGAGAATGAGTCCCTGCGGCTGGCCCTCCGGTGGGGGATCGTGTCCGCGAACGAGGGGGAGGATCCGCCGGCCGAACTCAAGGCCGCGTACGAGTGGGTCACGACGACCGACCGGCCCTTGGGCGACTTGGCCGATGCCGAGGTGTTCGAGGATGTGCTGTACCGCGTCAGCTACAAACTGGACGGCACTCCGGCCGCGGGCGACACGTACAAGCCGCGCCGGCGGGCCCTGAACGCCGCTCTCGAACACGCCGTGGCCACGGGGGAGCTACCGGAGAACCCGCTTCAGCGGATCCGCCGGAAGCGCGTCGGGGCCAATGACGTGGTGGACCCGCGCGTCCTGGTGAACGCCGCACAGGCCCGGCAGCTGCTCACGTCCGTCTCCTGCATCGGGTCGTGGGATCGCTGCCGCGGACGGCGCCTGGTGGCTTTCTACGCGGTCCTGTACTCCGCGGGCCTGCGGCCCGCCGAGGCGGTCGGGCTGAGGCGGTCTGACTGCCACCTGCCGGAGACGGGCTGGGGCACGCCCACGCTGCGGGAGACACGCCCCCGTCTCCGGCAAGCAGTGGACTGACTCAGGCGAGCGGCATGACCGCCGCGGCCTGAAGGCGCGGGAAGCGACCAGCGACCGCCCGGTGCCCATCCCGCCCCTCCTGGTCACCATCCTCCGGGCCCACCTGAAGGGGTTCGGGACCGCCAAGGAAGGGCGCGTGTTCGGCAACGAACGTGCAGGAGTGGTCGGCTCTTCCACCTACTGGCGGGTGTGGAAGGAGGCGCGCGCGTACGCGCTTCCACCGGAGCGCGCGTCGACTCGCCGTCGGCCGGGCGCCCGTACGACCTGCGGCACGCGTGCATCACGCGGTGGCTGAACGCGGGAGTGCCGATTGCTGAAGTAGCCCGGAGGAATAGTCAATTCTTGTGGACGGGCTGGTCCAGCACGCTGCGGCAGTGTGCCCAGGCCGACTCGGACAGCAGCGGCCTCCACCGAGTGAAAAGGTCAAGTAGGTCGGCGCCGTAGCGGCTGCGAACCTCTGGGCTGATTGCGGCGATGTCCAGCTCGTTGGCGGCGGTAAGTTCAGCGAAGTCCCGACGCGCTTCGAGGCTCGGATACATCGGTGCGCCGGTGAACCGATCGACGAATGTGCCTGGATTATCGACCAGTCCGCGGTAGGAGGACTTGCGGTCGCAGGAGGCGTAGAAGTAGACGAGTGCCTCAGCCTCTATGCCGATCGCCTTGACCAGTTCCGCCCGGCGCCCTAGGTCCAGCAGCGCGACCGGGAACCCATCGGTCCCGTAGAACGCGTGACACAGTCCAGCCGATACCAGCGCCGGGCGAGCGCCCCACGAGGCGAGAAGGTCGCTGACTCGCTGCAGGTGCGCCAGCAGCGTTCCGCCGGGGTGCTCGATCCTTTCGGCTCCGGCCGCCTTCAAGATCGCCAGCGCCTCTGCGGTCATCTCAACATCATCCATCCGAACGATCGCCGTATGATCTGAAATCAACCATGATCATAGAGCGGAAAGCTGCCGATCATGCTGCAATCGCGTCAGCTCGTTCGACCAGCAGGCCGCGTTCGAAGCGTGCTCCGGCGCGCACGAGCGGGACGAGGTGGGCGCCGTTGACGGCCCGCCACCGGGCCTGGGCGGACTCGACGAGCTTGAACACCATCGCGAGCCCGGCGGCACGTGAGCCGGCGCCCTTGGTGACTTTGGTGCGGAGTCGGACGGTGGCGAAGGTCGACTCGATCGGGTTGGTGGTCCGCAGGTGGATCCAGTGCTCGGCCGGGTAGTCGAAGAACTCGAGTAGCACGTCCTGGTCGTCGGTGATCTTCTTTATGGCCTTGGGGAACTTGGCGCCGTAGAGCTTGGCGAAGGTCTGGATGGCCTGCTCGGCGTGTTCGCGGTCCTCGGCGTTGTAGATGTCCTGGATCGCCTTCTTCGCGGCTGGCTGGGCCGACTTCGGCATGGCGTCGAGGACATTGGCGGTTTTGTGAACCCAGCACCTCTGCTCGCGGGTGTCGGGGAAGACCTCGCACAGGGCCTTCCAGAACCCGAGGGCGCCGTCGCCGACCGCGAGCACGGGCGGGCGCATGCCCCGGCGGGCGCAATCCCGTAGCAGCGCGGCCCAGGACTCCGAGGACTCCCGGTAGCCGTCGGCCATCGCGACGAGCTCCTTGGTACCGTCCGCGCGGACCCCGATGACGACCAGGACGGCGGCCTTGGCCTCGTCCAGGCGTATGCGCAGGTGGATGCCGTCGACCCAGACGTAGACGTAGTCGGTGCCGGACAGGTCACGCTCCTGGAAGGCTGCGTGGTCGGCCTGCCACTGGGCGGTCAGCCGGGTCACCGTGGCAGGCGACAGGCCAGCCGAGGAGCCGAGGAACTGTTCCATCGCCGGAACGAAGTCGCCCGAGGACAGGCCGTGCAGGTAGAGCAGGGGCAGCACCTCGGCGATCTTCGGGGACTTGCGGCACCAGGGCGGCAGGATCGCCGAGGAGAACCGCTTGCGCTCGCCGGTGGTCTCATCGACGCGCTTGTCGTTCACCCTCGGGGCCTTGACCTCGATCACGCCGGCTGCGGTGGCGACTTTCCTGGGCTGGTGGTAGCCGTTGCGGACCACCAGGCGGCGGCCCACCTCGTCCCGCTCCTCGGCCAATTCGGCGATGTAGGAGTTGACTTCGGCTTCCAGCGCGGCGGCCAGCATCCGCCGGGCACCCTCACGGACGATCTCGTCCAACAGGGAGCCGTCCCGCGTGGAACCGTCGGCATTGACTACGGCGAGCACAGGGCGTGCCTTCCCGGCCGACGCCGCAACGTCGGCCTACTCGATGACCATCACGGGATCATTCGGGAAGGTACGCCCTCCGCGTTCCTCCCGGAACCGATCCACAGGTCTTGAGCATTGCTCAGTAGCCCGACGGGTCGGCAACTCCCCGGAAGTCATCCACCGCAGGTATCACGGTTGTATCGACGGTTACGAGGAGGCCGCGAACGCGAGGATTGCGAAAGTGCTGGAGGAGGAGGGCGACACGGTATAAGGCACGCAACGTTAGGGCCTTGGGAAACAAGTTCCCTCTGGCGCTGGTTCATGCGAGCCACCGTTTCATCGGCATCGCATTCCGCACCGCTGGCGGATCAGTTTTCCAGATTTCAACCAAGTTAGAAGTCCCCCGAGTGGCGCAACCCCGCATCTGGAGTAACCATTGATGCAGGCATTGTGGACGCCACCCGTAGGTGAGGTAAGTCACTGCCCCCGAGGCGAGCGTGCAATGGACCCCAGCATATGTCATGCCGGGCACCCTTTTCCGGAAAGAGCCAGATTCCTGGACCCATCAAAAGGTCAACCCAGAGCTCTCTTGGAGAGGTTGGAGATAATGTCAGTAGTCGACATAGGGTGGACCACGGTAGGCGCCAACGAATCCACCGGATGGTTCAATCACGGCTGGAATTCCAATCAATCAGTCGTGTACAGCATCATCGTCTTCCCGGGGGAGGGCGAGGGTGTGCCCAATCCAGTGGCGCACGCGACACTCACTCAAGGCGAGTCGTTTCAGCATGTAGATGGCACGACAGCCTACAAGTTCTACATACAGAACAATGCGCCGTTTAACTCATGCAACGTGCACGTTCTGGCGCAAGTTGATTCCCTGTGAACGTGCATGTCCGGAAGGCGGAGGGCAATCATGTCGCCAGTGAAGGTCACGATCGTGCACGATGAGGTGGGCCGCATTGTGTCCGTAGCACGCCCCGCACCCGATGCGCAGGTCACGGTGCTGAGCGGCGAAGGGGAGTCTGTGTTGGAGACGGAAGTAGGCGAAGAACTCGTACGTGAGCTGGCGACCGGGAAGCATAGAGTCGACGTCGCAGGCCAACGCGTCGTTCCCTATAACGGGTAGACAAGGACACTTGAACGGCTGGCCCCTTGCACCGCCGCGATCGCAGTGACCCCTGGATGCATCAGATGTACGAGCCCAGCTAAGTGTGCTGAGGCTCCGGCCCGGCTTCGCAAGCGGGGGCGCCATGGCTGCCGCACAGCCAGGAGAGCTTTCCGCTGGGGTTGCACAGCAGCCATGAGTCGCCCTCAGGGTGTGTCGGAGGTGTGTCGCGAACGCTGAGAGACAGCGAGAGAGGGCGGGAGTCAGTGAGACTGACTCCCGCCCTCATCTGTAGGCATCCGCCCTGGTCAGCGCCTTACTTCTGCTGATCCTCGGCGAGTGCCCCCGGCAGGATTCGAACCTGCGCACACGGCTCCGGAGGCCGTTGCTCTATCCCCTGAGCTACGGGGGCGTCTGGCCTTGAGCTGTTGCTCGCGGCGACGGGTAGAACACTACCAGCTCGGTCGGGGTGATCAGGAACGGGTTTCCCGGGGAGCGCTTCCCGGAGGGGCGGAACTCGGGAAAAGCCGGACGCGGTGGCCGGTCCCGACCTACTCTCGAGTTGTGCCAGGGGCGTCCGGCCGGGTCCTCGTTGTGGACGACAACAAGGTCATCCGGCAGCTGATCAGGGTCAATCTCGAACTGGAGGGTCTCGAGGTCGTGACCGCGGCCGATGGTGCCGAGTGTCTGGATGTCGTTCATCGCGTGCGGCCCGACGTGATCACCCTCGATGTCGTCATGCCCCGCCTGGACGGGCTGCGGACCGCCGCCCGCCTGCGTGCCGACCCGCGGACGCGGGACCTTCCCCTCGCCATCGTCAGCGCCTGCACCCAGCACGAGGTCGAGGCCGGGCTCGGCGTCGGCGTCGACGCCTTCCTCGCCAAGCCCTTCGAGCCCGACGAACTCGTGCGGATGGTGCGGGAGTTGCTGGAGCGTCGGAGGGGGCGGGGGAGACGCGGGCCTGCGGGACCCGACGAGGTGCCTGTGGGACCCGACGAGGTGCCTGCGGGATCCGAGGTGGAGGACGGTGCCGTCGAGTACTTCGGGGAGCGGGCGGCCGAAGGCAACCCCGTCTGTCCGTGACCCCGGTGACCCGTGCGACCCCGGCGACCCCGGTGGCCCGGCCGTGGTGAGGGGGAGGGGGGAGGGTGCCGGTATCCCGGTCTCAGGAGGCGCGGCCTCAGGTGGCCCCGGCTCATCAGGATGCCCGGCCCCGTCGGCCCGGCGGCACGCGGATCGTCCACATCGCGGACCCCGGCCCAACCGGCTCGCCTACCCACCCCCTTCCTCCCCTACGCTTGTCCCGTGACCCCCGTCGAGCTCTCCCGTACCGTGCTGCGCGCGGTGCGTCGTGCCGTGGATGAGGGGGAGCTGAGCGTGACCGTGCCGGAGCGGGTCGTGGTGACGCCGCCGGGGCCCGGCGGCTGCGGGGACTACGCCACCAACGTCGCGCTCCAGCTCGCCCGCCCGGCCGGGCAGCCCCCCCTGCGGGTCGCCGAGATCCTGCTGCCCCACCTCGCGGACTGCGCCGGCGTCGGTGACGTCGTCGTCACCGGGCCCGGGTTCCTCAACATCTCCCTCAGCGCCGCCGCCTCCCCGACCGCCACCCTCGTCGCCCGGATCCGCGCCCTCGGGGCCGCCTACGGTCACGGCGACGCCCTCGCCGGGCAGGTGGTCGCGCTCAGGGTGCCGTACGACGTGCGCGCCGAGGTCGTCGCCGACGCGGTGGTGCGGCTCGTCGCCAGTCAGGGCGGCCGGGGCGAGGTCGGGCACGGTGAACCCGTCACCCTGCGGCCCGTACCCGCGCCGGAGGACCCCGCGCCGCTCGGGCCCGACGCCGCCCAGTGGGCCCTGCTGCATCCCGCGGCGCACGACCGGCCCCGGATCACCGCCGACCATCTGGTGCAGCGGGAGAGCAATCCGCTGTTCCGGGTGCGGTACGCCCACGCCCGCTCGCGTGCCGCCGTGCGCGGCGCCGCCCGGCTCGGGTTCGGCGCCGAAGCCGGTGACCTTCCCGACGCGCCCGCCGCCCTCGTCGCCGCCCTCGCCGACCACCCCCGGATCCTCACCGCCGCGGCCACCCACCGCGCCCCCGACCGGCTCGCCCGGCACCTGGTCACCGTCGCCGATGCCGCCCTGCCGTTCCTCGCGACCGTGCTGCCCCGTGGTGACGAGAAACCCTCGGCCGCCCACCGTGCCCGGCTCGCGCTCGCCGAAGCCACCGGGACGGTGCTGGCCGGCGGCCTGTCCCTGCTCGGCATCGACGCACCCGAACACCTCTGAAGAGAGCGCCAGAAGAGCCATGAGCCGTTCCGCACACCCCGCCGGGCCCCGGCACGCCGACGTCCTGCCCGAAGGCCACTACGCAGCTCCGCCCGCCGACCTCAACGCGCTCGACGGCAAGGTGTGGGCCCAGACGGTCACCCGTGACGCCGACGGCGTCGTCACCGTCGGCGGTGTCGACGTGAAGACCCTCGCCGAACAGCACGGCACCCCCGCCTACATCCTCGACGAGACCGACTTCCGCGCCCGCGCGCAGGCCTGGCGCAGCGCGTTCGGGCACGACGCCGACGTCTTCTACGCGGGCAAGGCGTTCCTGTCGCGCGCCGTCGTGCGCTGGCTGCACGAGGAGGGGCTGAACCTGGACGTGTGCTCCGGCGGCGAGCTGGCCACCGCGCTGTCCGCCGGGATGCCCGCCGACCGGATCGCCTTCCACGGCAACAACAAGTCCGTCGACGAGATCACCAGGGCCGTCGAGGCCGGTGTCGGACGGATCGTGCTCGACTCCTTCCAGGAGATCGTCCGCGTCGCCCACATCGCGCAGGGACTCGGCAAGCGGCAGCGGGTGCAGATTCGTATCACCGTCGGTGTCGAGGCCCACACGCACGAGTTCATCGCCACCGCGCACGAGGACCAGAAGTTCGGGATCCCGCTGGCCGGCGGCCAGGCCGCGGAGGCCGTGCGGCGGGCGCTCCAGCTGGACGGGCTCGAGGTCATCGGGATCCACTCGCACATCGGGTCGCAGATCTTCGACATGTCCGGGTTCGAGGTCGCCGCGCACCGCGTGGTGGGGCTGCTCAAGGACATCCGGGACGAGCACGGCGTCGAGCTGCCCGAGATCGACCTCGGCGGCGGGCTCGGGATCGCGTACACCAGTGACGACGACCCCCGTGAGCCGCACGAGATCGCCAAGGCGCTGACCGAGATCGTGACGCGTGAGTGCGAGGCCGCCAAGCTGCGCACGCCGCGCATCTCCGTGGAGCCCGGGCGGGCCGTCGTGGGACCGACCGCCTTCACGCTCTACGAGGTCGGCACGATCAAGCCGCTCGACAACCTCCGCACCTACGTCTCCGTCGACGGGGGCATGTCCGACAACATCCGGACCGCGCTGTACGACGCCGAGTACAGCGTCGCCCTCGTGTCGCGGACCAGCGACGCCGCGCCGATGCTCGCCCGCGTCGTCGGCAAGCACTGCGAGAGCGGCGACATCGTGGTGAAGGACGCGTTCCTGCCCGGTGACCTGGCACCCGGTGACCTCATCGCGGTGCCGGCCACCGGCGCCTACTGCCGTTCCATGGCGAGCAACTACAACCACGTGCTCCGGCCGCCCGTCGTCGCCGTCCGCGACGGCGAGTCCCGGGTGATCGTCCGGCGGGAGACGGAGGAGGACCTGCTGCGCCTCGACGTCGGATGAACCGGCGCGTCGACCGACAGGCGTCGGCTGATCCGCAGTGCGGTCACGGCGGCGGCAACCGCCTGGCGTCGCGCACACGCGGCGACCGACAGGAGTCGCGCACACGCGTCGACCGACAGGCGTCGCGAGCACGCCGTGGCGTATCGGCGTCGACCGACGGGAGTGGAAGATCTTCGGTCCTTCGAGCGGAAGATCTTCTGTCTTCCGGCCCCACAGAATGAAATAGACGTCTCACGATCCGGACCGGGGGTAGAAACCACCGTCCGGTGAGTGAGACTGGTCCAACCGTAGACGGTATGAGGAAACGAGGTCGGATGATGCGTACGCGTCCGCTGAAGGTGGCGCTGCTGGGCTGTGGGGTTGTCGGCTCAGAGGTGGCGCGCATCATGACGACGCACGCCGACGACCTCGCCGCGCGGATCGGCGCCCCGGTCGAGCTGGCCGGTGTGGCGGTACGACGGCCCTCCAAGGTCCGCGAGGGCATCGACCCGGCGCTGGTCACCACCGACGCCACCGCCCTCGTCAAACGCGGCGACATCGACGTGGTCGTCGAGGTCATCGGCGGGATCGAGCCCGCCCGCACCCTCATCACCACCGCCTTCGAGCACGGCGCCTCCGTGGTCTCCGCCAACAAGGCGCTGCTCGCCCAGGACGGCGCCGCCCTGCACGCGGCCGCCGACCAGCACGGCAGGGACCTCTACTACGAGGCCGCCGTCGCCGGCGCCATCCCGCTGATCCGGCCGCTGCGCGAGTCCCTCGCCGGCGACAAGGTCAACCGGGTGCTCGGCATCGTCAACGGCACCACCAACTTCATCCTGGACAAGATGGACTCCACGGGCGCCGGCTACCAGGAGGCCCTCGACGAGGCCACCGCGCTCGGGTACGCGGAAGCCGACCCGACCGCCGACGTCGAAGGATTCGACGCGGCCGCCAAGGCCGCCATCCTCGCCGGGATCGCCTTCCACTCCCGGGTCCGCCTCGACGACGTCTACCGCGAGGGCATGACCGAGGTCACCGCCGCCGACTTCGCCTCCGCCAAGAACATGGGCTGCACCATCAAGCTGCTGGCCATCTGCGAGCGGGCCGGCGACGGCGGCTCGGTCACCGCCCGCGTGCACCCCGCGATGATCCCGCTGACCCATCCGCTCGCCTCGGTGCGCGGCGCGTACAACGCCGTCTTCGTCGAGTCCGACGCGAGCGGACAGCTGATGTTCTACGGTCCCGGCGCCGGCGGCGCCCCGACCGCCTCCGCGGTCCTCGGCGACCTGGTCGCCGTCTGCCGCAACCGGCTCAGCGGGGCAACGGGGCCCGGCGAGTCGGCGTACGCCGCCCTGCCCGTCTCCCCGATGGGCGATGTCGTCACGCGCTACCACATCAGCCTCGACGTCGCCGACAAACCGGGTGTTCTCGCCCAGGTTGCCACCGTGTTCGCCGAGCACGGGGTGTCCATCGATACGGTGCGGCAGACCGGCAAGGACGGCGAGGCCTCCCTCGTCGTCGTCACCCATCGGGCCTCCGACGCCTCCCTCTCCGGGACCGTCGAGGCGCTGCGCAAGCTGGACACCGTGCGGGGTGTCGCCAGCATCATGCGGGTTGAAGGAGAGTAACCAGCAATGACCCACCAGTGGCGCGGAATCATCGAGGAGTACCGGGACCGGCTGCCCGTCTCCGACACCACGCCGGTCGTGACGCTCCGTGAGGGCGGCACGCCCCTCGTGCCCGCGCAGGTGCTCTCCGAGCGCACGGGCTGCGAGGTCCACCTCAAGGTGGAGGGCGCGAACCCGACCGGGTCCTTCAAGGACCGCGGTATGACCATGGCCATCTCCAAGGCCAAGGAGGCGGGCGCGCAGGCCGTCATCTGCGCCTCCACCGGCAACACGTCCGCCTCGGCCGCCGCGTACGCCGTGCGCGCCGGCATGGTCTCGGCCGTGCTCGTGCCGCGCGGGAAGATCGCGCTCGGCAAGATGGGCCAGGCCCTCGTGCACGGCGCGAAGATCCTCCAGGTCGACGGCAACTTCGACGACTGCCTCACCCTCGCCCGCGGCCTGAGCGAGAACTACCCGGTGGCGCTGGTCAATTCGGTCAACCCGGTGCGCATCGAGGGGCAGAAGACGGCCGCCTTCGAGATCGTGGACATGCTCGGGGACGCGCCCGACATCCACGTCCTGCCGGTCGGCAACGCGGGCAACATCACCGCCTACTGGAAGGGCTACAAGGAGTACGCCGATGACGGCGTCTCCTCGAAGACCCCCCGGATGTGGGGCTTCCAGGCCTCCGGCAGCGCCCCGATCGTGCGCGGCGAGATCGTCAAGGACCCCTCGACCATCGCCACCGCGATCCGGATCGGCAACCCCGCCTCGTGGCAGTTCGCGCTGGCCGCGCGGGACGAGTCCGAGGGCCTGATCGACGAGGTGACGGACCGTGAGATCCTGCGCGCCTACCGGCTGTTGGCCGCTCAGGAGGGTGTCTTCGTGGAGCCCGCCTCCGCCGCCTCCGTCGCCGGTCTGCTGAAGGCCGCCGAGCAGGGCAAGGTGGACCCGGGCCAGCGCATCGTCTGCACGGTCACCGGCAACGGCCTGAAGGACCCCGACTGGGCCGTCGCCGGCGCCCCGCAGCCGGTCACGGTGCCGGTCGACGCGGCCGCCGCGGCGGAGCGCCTCGGCCTCGCCTAGAAAACCGCTCAAGGGGTACTCGAAAAGTGCTTGAGAAGTACTCGAGGAGTGCTTGAGAACCACTCGACCCGTTCGGCGCACTCGACCGACCCCGGCCGGGCAACCGGTGAGGAGCCTGTGGCGTCCTGACGAGGGGGCTCCCTACGAAGGGGGCACAGGGGGCTTACGACACGCATCGTGCGCCTCCTGTGCGCCCTATGTCGCCACAGAACCTTCCTTCGATAGGCTGTACCGAACCCGCCCGCTGCATATGCCCGCGCATATGGCGCGGTGCCGCGCCGTCTCCACGGCCCGAGGTTCCTTCACATACCCATCGAATGTCATTCGACCATCACGCAGCTCAAGGAGAGTCATCGAGCGATGGCCGGTCCAGCGTTCCGCGCCGCCGCCGTCCGGGTGCGCACCCCCGCCACCAGCGCCAACATCGGCCCGGGCTTCGACGCCCTGGGTCTCGCACTGGGGCTCTACGACGACGTCGTCGTCCGGGTGGCCGACTCCGGGCTGCACATCGACATCGCGGGTGAGGGCAGCGAGTCGCTGCCACGTGACGAGAGTCACCTCCTCGTACGTTCCCTGCGCACTGCCTTCGACCTGCTGGGCGGACAGCCCCGCGGCCTGGAGATCGTGTGCGCCAACCGCATCCCGCACGGCCGTGGTCTGGGCTCCTCCTCCGCCGCCATCTGCGCCGGCATCGTCGCCGCGCGCGCGGTGACCATAGGCGGCGAGGCCAGGCTCGACGACGCCGCGCTGCTGGAGCTGGCCACCGAGATCGAGGGTCACCCCGACAACGTCGCGGCCTGTCTGCTCGGCGGTTTCACGCTCTCCTGGATGGAGTCCGGCGCCGCCCGGGCGATCAGGATGGAGCCCGCCGATTCCATCGTTCCGGTGGTTTTCGTGCCCGGAAAGCCGGTCCTCACGGAGACCGCGCGCGGACTGCTCCCGCGCTCCGTGCCGCACGTCGATGCGGCCGCCAACGCGGGCCGTGCCGCCCTGCTCGTCGAGGCCCTCACCCGGCGCCCCGAGCTGCTGCTGCCCGCCACCGAGGACCGGCTGCACCAGGAGTACCGCGCCCCGGCCATGCCGGAGAGCGCCGCCCTGGTGGAACGGCTGCGCGCCGACGGGGTCCCGGCCGTGATCTCGGGCGCCGGACCCACCGTGATGGCCCTGGCGGACGCCGACAGCGCCGAGAAGGTGCAGGCCCTGGCCGGTCCGGAGTGGGCCGCCAACAGGCTCGACCTCGACGCGCGAGGGGCGAGTGTGCTGCCGCTCGCGACCTCCAGTGACATCTGACCGCGTGCGATTGCCGGATTTGGAGAGGGGGAATGTTTGTTGGATCCGGTAGTGTTAACCTCAAGTCTGCACCCGACCCCACCATGGCGAGGTGCTTCACGTCCCCGTCCGGGACAGACATTCTTCCGGGAGTCTCCCAAGCCATTCAGCGTTCTGTATGACGTACCTGGGCAGTACGCCGTACGCGGACTCTGAGCAGGCCGCTGGGCACGCTCCGGAACAGGTGCGACCACGCCAACGTGACACCGGGTGCCACGGCTGACGAAGCGCCGTCACCAGAAATTCTCTCCGCCGCTTTGGCGGACCACCGCCCCGGCACGGTCCACACAGCAAGGACCGAAGCCGGACAGCACAACCGGTCGCCGAGCCAGACAGGCCGACGTCCGCTCCAGGGAAGGACCCTTCGTGAGCGACACCACCGATCTGATGGGCGCACGTGTCGAGGAGACCGCTGCCGCGCCCGCCACGGACGCCTCCGCGCCTGCCTCCGGTGCCGGCTCCCGGCGGCGCCGCGGTACCGGCCTCGAGGGCATGGTGCTGGCCGAGCTTCAGCAGGTCGCATCCGGCCTCGGCATCAGGGGCACCGCGCGCATGCGCAAGAGCCAGCTGATCGAGGTCATCAAGGAGGCCCAGGCCGGCGGCGGCGCCCCCGCCAAGGCCGAGGCGGCCACCGAGACCAAGCCGAAGCGCCGGGCCACCTCCAAGGCCCGTACCGGGGACGACACCGCCGAGAAGAAGGCGGAGCAGCCCGCCGAGAAGGCCGTGGCCCAGCAGCAGATCGAGATCCCGGGCCAGCCGGCCGGCTCCCGCGCGAGCGAGGCCGAGCGCGGCGGGGACGACGCCCCCACCGAGCGCCGTCGTCGGCGTGCCACCGCCGAGGCGGGCAGCCCGGCCGCGGGCGGCGCGGAGACGATCGTCGCCGAGGCGAAGGCCGAGACGAAGGCCGAGACGCCCGCGCAGCAGGGCGAGGCGAAGGCCGACGCCGGTGACAGCGAGGCCCGTGGCCGCCGCGACCGCCGCGAGCGCGGCCGTGACCGCGACCGCCGCGGCAAGGGCGACGAGCAGCAGCAGGGCGGCCAGAGCGGCCAGGGCGGGCGTCAGGACCGGCAGGACCGCCAGGACCGTCAGCAGCAGGGCCAGGGCCAGCAGCAGGGCGGCGGCCGTCAGGACCGCAACGTGGGACCGCAGGACGACGACGACTTCGACGGCGGCCGCCGTGGCCGTCGCGGCCGCTACCGGGACCGTCGTGGCCGTCGTGGCCGTGACGAGATCGGCGGCGCCGAGCCGCAGCTGGCCGACGACGACGTCCTGATCCCCGTCGCGGGCATCCTGGACATCCTCGACAACTACGCGTTCATCCGGACCTCCGGCTACCTCCCCGGCCCGAACGACGTGTACGTCTCCCTCGCCCAGGTCCGCAAGAACGGCCTGCGCAAGGGCGACCACGTCACCGGCGCGGTCCGTCAGCCGAAGGAGGGCGAGCGTCGCGAGAAGTTCAACGCGCTGGTCCGCCTCGACTCCGTCAACGGCATGGCGCCCGAACACGGCCGCGGCCGCCCGGAGTTCAACAAGCTGACCCCGCTCTACCCGCAGGACCGCCTGCGCCTGGAGACGGACCCCGGCGTCCTCACCACCCGGATCATCGACCTCGTGTCGCCGATCGGCAAGGGCCAGCGCGGTCTGATCGTGGCCCCGCCGAAGACCGGCAAGACCATGATCATGCAGGCGATCGCCAACGCGATCACGCACAACAACCCCGAGTGCCACCTGATGGTCGTCCTCGTCGACGAGCGTCCGGAAGAGGTCACCGACATGCAGCGGTCGGTGAAGGGCGAGGTCATCTCCTCGACCTTCGACCGCCCGGCCGAGGACCACACCACGGTCGCCGAGCTCGCCATCGAGCGGGCCAAGCGCCTGGTGGAGCTGGGCCACGACGTCGTCGTCCTGCTCGACTCGATCACGCGTCTGGGCCGTGCGTACAACCTCGCCGCGCCGGCCTCCGGCCGCATCCTGTCCGGTGGTGTCGACTCGACCGCCCTGTACCCGCCGAAGCGCTTCTTCGGTGCGGCCCGCAACATCGAGGACGGCGGCTCCCTCACGATCCTCGCCACCGCCCTGGTGGACACCGGGTCCCGCATGGACGAGGTGATCTTCGAGGAGTTCAAGGGCACCGGCAACATGGAGCTCAAGCTCGACCGGAAGCTCGCCGACAAGCGCATCTTCCCGGCGGTGGACGTGGACGCGTCCGGCACCCGCAAGGAGGAGATCCTGCTCGGCAACGAGGAGCTGGCCGTCGTCTGGAAGCTGCGCCGGGTGCTGCACGCGCTCGACCAGCAGCAGGCGATCGAGCTGCTGCTCGACAAGATGAAGCAGACGAAGTCGAACGTCGAGTTCCTGATGCAGATCCAGAAGACGACGCCGACCCCCGGCAACGGAGACTGAGAGTCCCCGTAGATCTTCATAACCGGAAGCCGTCCCCCCTGGTGGGGGACGGCTTCCGGCGTTTCGCGACCGGTGTACGATCACGCCCTTCGGTCCCTTGACCGAACGTCGAACTCCATATCCCCAGGGGGGGACTCAGGTGGGCACACCCACGTCCGGGACCGGCCGTCACAGACGCCGGATACGTTTCGCTCTGCCCGTGGCCGCGGCCTCCGTCGCCGCCGCCGTCACGGCCGCACTGATCTCGACCTCCGCCAGCGCGGCCACCCAGCCGGTGCCGACGGTCAAGCCGGCCGTCAGCGCGCCCTCGCGGGCCACGCTGGAGCGGCGCGCCGTCGCCGCCGTCGCCGCCGTCAACGGCGGGACCACCACGACGAAGCCGTCGAGCGGCGGCTCCGCCGTCACGCCGAAGATCATCGGCGGCGGTACGACCACCATCGCCGCGGCGCCCTGGATGGCCCAGCTCTGGTACGACGACACCAAGGGCACCCCTGACGACACCAGCGACGACGTCGCCTTCTTCTGCGGCGGCTCGGTGATCTCGCCCACGAAGATCCTCACCGCCGCGCACTGCGTCAAGGGCTTCAAGTGGAGCACCACGAGGTCCGTGGTCATCACGGGCACCGCCGCGCTGCCCACCACCAACAGCGACGGCAGTGACAACCTGCACGGCGGCACCCTCTCCGGCGTGCTGCGCCAGTGGAACCACCCGTCGTACACCGTGTCGTCCCACGGTGTCCCCAACAACGACGTCGCCGTGCTCACCCTGGCCGCCCCGGTCAAGGCGACGCCGATCCGGATGACGACCAACACCGACACCGCGTCGTACACGGGCACGGCAGCCAAGACCGCCAAGGTCTACGGCTGGGGTCGCACCAGCTCCACCTCGGACGAGATCTCCCCGACCCTGAAGACGGCCACGCTGCCCATCCAGTCCGACACCACCTGCACGGGCGGCTACGGCAGCTACTACGTCAAGGGCCACATGGTCTGCGCCGGCAAGCCCGCCACCGGCACCGACACGGGCACCACCACGGCCTGCAACGGCGACTCCGGCGGCCCGCTGGTCGTCGGCGGCCGGATCGTCGGCGTGGTCTCCTGGGGCGTCCAAAACTGTGTCGCCAAGGGCGCCTACAGCGTCTTCTCCAAGGTCAGCACCTACGTCGGTGCCGCCTACGCGCAGATCGCCGACAGCAACCTGAGCTACACCGACGGCAAGGCCGACCTGTTCGCCCGCAGGTCGTCGACGAAGACCGGCTACGAGCTGGACTCCAAGGGCACCTCGCTCGCCTCCCGCGTCTCGTGGGGCGACTGGGGCGGCGTCAACCTGATCCTCCAGGCCGACCTGAACCGGGACGGCTTCCAGGACCTCGTCTACCGGGTGTCCTCCACCGGCGACGTGTACTGGGACCACTTCGCGCTCAACAGCGCCCAGACCAAGGGCTCCTGGGTCACGACGAAGCTCTTCACCAACTGGAAGAGCCGCAAGGCCGTCGTCATCCCCGGTGACCTCACCGGCGACTACCTGCCCGACGTCCTCTCCGAGGACTCCAGCGGCGTCCTGTGGCTGTACCCGGGCAAGGGCAACGGCACCTTCGCCGCCGCCGTCCGCATCGGCGGCGGCTGGAGCCAGTACAACCAGCTGCGCGGCGTCGGCGACTTCAACGGCGACGGCAAGGCCGACCTGCTGGCCCGCAGGAGCAGCGGCGGTGACCTGTACCTGTACAAGGGCACCGGCAAGTCCGGCACCGGCCTCTTCTCGGCCCGGGTGAAGGTCCGCTCCGGCTGGACCGGCTTCAACACCCTCGCCGCGGTCGGCGACCTGACCGGTGACGGCAAGGCCGACCTGGTGGCCCGTACGACCGGCGGCACGCTGTACCTCTACCCGGGCACCGGCAAGGGGACCAGCGAGATCTTTGCCACAAGGAAGTCGCTCGGCACCGGTTTCCAGCAGTACGACATCTTCGGCTGAAACGCCTGGTGAGTGGGGTTCGCCCGCACTCGCCCGATGACACGGTGTGCCCATCGCGTGACGCGGTGGGCACACCGCGTCGTGCAACCCTTTCCCGAGTTTCGCTGTCTGACCAGGCGGAGCGACGATGGTCCGGTACGTGCCGATGTTCCCGGTACGCCGGGCCTGACCCTGAAAGCAGGGGGTAACCGACCAGTCGTACGAGAACCGAGGAGCCCATGTCCGCCGAGAGCACGTCAGGGCCGCACATACCCGAGCCCCCCACGACGGCCGTCGGCCGCCGCGGCAAGGGCCGACGCCGCAAGCCGCCCGGCGGTGGCCACCGGGCGCTGCGGGTCACGGCCTGGACGGCGGCGGGCATCCTCGTCCTCGGCGGCACCGGCGTCGGCTACCTGTACTTCAAGCTCAACGGCAACCTCAGAACCGTCGACATCAACCAGATGCTCGGCTCCGACCGGCCCGCCAAGGTCGACAACGGTTCCGAGAACATCCTGGTCCTCGGCTCGGACACGCGCTCCGGCGCCAACCGGAAGCTCGGCGGCGGCGCCGACGACGGCAGCGCCCGCTCCGACACGGCGATGATCGTCCACGTCTACAAGGGACACCGGCAGGCGAGCGTGGTCTCCATCCCCCGGGACACCCTCATCGACCGCCCCTCCTGCACGGACGCGCAGGGCACCACGCACGACGCCGCGACCGGGGTGATGTTCAACTCCGCGTACTCCACCGGGGGCGCCACCTGCGCCGTCAAGACGGTCGAGGCCGTGACCGGCATCCGTATGGACCACTACCTGGAGGTCGACTTCTCCGGCTTCCAGAAGCTCGTCGACGAACTCGGCGGGGTCACCCTCACCACCACCAGGGCCATCGACGACCCGCAGAGCCACCTCGACCTCAAGGCCGGCGAGCACACCCTCGACGGGCAGCAGGCGCTCGGCCTGGTGCGCACCCGGCACGGCGTCGGCGACGGCTCCGACCTGGGGCGCATCCAGCTCCAGCAGGCGTTCGTGAAGGCGCTGATCAACCAGGTCGAGCAGGTGGGGGTGTTCACCAGCCCGAAGAAGCTGTACGACCTCGCCGACACCGCGACGAAGACCGTCACCGCCGACTCCGACCTCGGCTCGGTGAACTCCCTGATCGACTTCGCGAACGGGCTCAAGTCCATCGGTGCGCAGCACATGCACATGGTGACGATGCCGGTCCGGTACGACCCGTCCGACCCGAACCGGGTGGTGGTCGCCGAGGCGAAGGCGAAGCAGGTGTGGGCCGCACTGCGCGACGACGAGCCGATCCCGGCCTCCGCGACCAAGGGGACGGCGACGGGGCAGGCCGAGGGAGTCGTCACGTCGTCGTGAGGGTGCGGGCGGGCTGTGGCTTGTCGCGCAGTTCCTCCCCCAGCCTTCGGCCGGGGGTACCCCCAGCGCCCCTGAAGGGGCGCTGCAGCAGACGCCCCTGAAAGCGTCGCGCCTCGCCCCCTATGGGCGTAGCCCCTGGAATAAAGATCCAAGCCCCCCGGTTTTGGGAGATACGGCCAGCCCTGGCAGACTGGACCGTCGGCCCCGGTTCACGCCCCGCAGCCCGCGACGGCGACCCGGTGCCCTCCCGATATCTAGGAGAACCCCTTGAAGCGCGACATCCACCCCGAGTACGTCGAGACGCAGGTCAGCTGCACCTGTGGCGCCTCGTTCACCACTCGTAGCACGATCACCAGCGGCACCATCCGTGCCGAGGTCTGCTCCGAGTGCCACCCGTTCTACACGGGCAAGCAGAAGATCCTCGACACCGGTGGCCGTGTGGCCCGCTTCGAGGCCCGCTTCGGCAAGGCTGCCGCCGGCTCCAAGAAGTAGCGAGCCCGACTTCGCCGGTCCACGGCACGCCCCCCGTGCGGGGTGTGCCCGGACCGGCGTTTTTGGTCGCCCGCCCTTCCTTCCCCCGTGCCGCAGCAGTATCAGGAGCCAAACATGTTCGAGGCCGTCGAGGAACTCGTCGTCGAGCACGCAGACCTGGAGAAGAAGCTCGCCGACCCGTCGGTCCACGCCGACCAGGCCAACGCGCGCAAGCTGAACAAGCGCTACGCCGAACTCACCCCGATCGTCGCCACGTACCGCTCCTGGAAGCAGACCGGCGACGACATGGAGACCGCGCGTGAACTGGCCGCCGACGACCCCGACTTCGCCGCCGAGGTCAAGGAGCTGGACAAGCAGCGCGACGAGCTCACCGAGAAGCTGCGGCTGCTGCTGGTGCCCCGGGACCCGTCCGACGACAAGGACGTCATCCTGGAGATCAAGGCCGGCGCGGGCGGCGACGAGTCCGCGCTGTTCGCCGGCGACCTGCTGCGCATGTACCTGCGGTACGCCGAGCGCGTCGGCTGGAAGACCGAGATCATCGACGCCACCGAGTCCGAGCTGGGCGGCTACAAGGACGTCCAGGTCGCCGTGAAGACCAAGGGCGGCCAGGGCGCCACGGAGCCGGGGCAGGGTGTCTGGGCGCGGCTGAAGTACGAGGGCGGCGTGCACCGCGTGCAGCGGGTGCCGGCGACCGAGTCGCAGGGCCGGATCCACACCTCCGCGGCCGGTGTGCTCGTCACGCCGGAGGCCGAGGAGGTCGACGTCGAGATCAACCCCAACGACCTGCGGATCGACGTCTACCGGTCCTCCGGGCCCGGCGGGCAGTCCGTCAACACCACCGACTCCGCCGTGCGCATCACGCACCTCCCCACCGGGGTCGTCGCCTCCTGCCAGAACGAGAAGAGCCAGCTCCAGAACAAGGAGCAGGCCTTGCGTATCCTGCGCTCCAGGCTGCTCGCCGCGGCTCAGGAGGAGGCGGAGCGGGAAGCCGCCGACGCCCGCCGCAGCCAGGTCCGCACCGTCGACCGCTCCGAGAAGATCCGCACGTACAACTTCCCGGAGAACCGCATCTCGGATCACCGCGTCGGCTTCAAGGCGTACAACCTGGACCAGGTCCTGGACGGCGACCTCGACGCGGTCATCCAGGCCTGCGTCGACGCGGACTCGGCCGCCAAGCTCGCGGCCGCGTAAGGCACGTACGGCACGTACGGAACGTACGAGTTACGACACGGAGGACCAGCGTGCAGCAAGAATTTGGGGGGCGACCCCCAAGCCCCCGCAGTGTGCTGCTCGCCGAGGTGGCGCAGGCCGCCCAGCGGCTGGCCGACGCCGGCGTGCCCTCGCCGCGCAACGACGCGGAGGAGCTCGCCGCGTTCGTGCACGGCGTGAAGCGGGGCGCGCTGCACACCGTCAAGGACGCGGACTTCGACGCCCGCTACTGGGAGGTCATCGCCCGCCGGGAGCAGCGCGAGCCGCTCCAGCACATCACCGGGCGGGCGTACTTCCGCTATCTCGAACTCCAGGTGGGTCCGGGGGTGTTCGTGCCGCGCCCGGAGACCGAGTCGGTGGTCGGGTGGGCCATAGACGCGGTGCGGGCCATGGACGTCGTCGAGCCGCGCATCGTCGACCTGTGCACCGGTTCCGGTGCCATCGCGCTCGCCCTCGCGCAGGAGGTCCCGCGCTCGCGCGTGCACGCCGTGGAGCTGTCCGAGGAGGCGCTCCGGTGGACCCGCAAGAACATGGCGGGCTCCCGGGTGGACCTGCGCCAGGGAGACGCCCTGGACGCCTTCCACGACCTCGACGGCCATGTCGACCTGGTCATCTCCAACCCTCCGTACATCCCGCTCACCGAGTGGGAGTACGTCGCCCCCGAGGCTCGCGACTACGACCCCGAACTCGCGCTGTTCTCCGGCGAGGACGGCCTGGACCTCATCCGGGGCATCGAGCGCACCGCGCACCGGCTGCTGCGCCCCGGAGGCGTCGTCGTCATCGAGCACGCCGACACCCAGGGCGGCCAGGTGCCGTGGATCTTCACCGAGGAGCGGGGCTGGGCCGACGCGGCCGACCACCCGGACCTCAACAACCGCCCCCGCTTCGCGACCGCCCGCAAGGCGCTGCCGTGAGCACCCCGCATGCGGCGCGTACCCCGCAGGCAGTGTTTCCCGAAGTCCAGAGTTACGTGTACGAGGAGGCCCGCTAGACATGGCACGGCGATACGACACCAACGACGCGACCGACCGCGTGACGGGTCTGCGCGAGGCCGCGTCCGCCGTCCGCCGGGGGGAACTGGTGGTGCTGCCGACCGACACGGTGTACGGCATCGGCGCCGACGCGTTCACCTCGGAGGCGGTCGCCGACCTCCTCGACGCCAAGGGCCGGGGCCGCAACATGCCCACCCCGGTGCTGATCGGCTCCCCGAACACCCTGCACGGTCTCGTCACCGACTTCTCCGAGCTGGCCTGGGAGCTGGTCGACGCGTTCTGGCCGGGCGCGCTCACCCTGGTCGCCAAGCACCAGCCGTCCCTCCAGTGGGACCTGGGCGACACCCGTGGCACGGTCGCCGTGCGCATGCCACTGCACCCGGTCGCCATCGAACTGCTCACCGAGGTCGGCCCGATGGCCGTCTCCTCCGCCAACCTCACCGGTCACCCCTCGCCGGAGACCTGTGACGCCGCGCAGGACATGCTCGGCGACTCCGTCTCCGTGTACCTCGACGGCGGTCCGACCCCGGGCAACGTGCCGTCCTCGATCGTCGACGTCACCCGTGAGGTTCCGCTGCTGCTGCGCGCGGGCGCGATCTCGGCGGAGGAGCTGCGCAAGGTCGTACCCGACCTCGAGGTGGCGAATTGACAGCCCCTGACGCGGGGCGTGGCATAGGCAACGGGGAGCGCGCGGCGGAGATCACGACGACGTTCGTGGGGCTGCCGCGCGACAGCTTCCGCATCCTCCACGTCAGCACCGGCAACGTGTGCCGCTCGCCGATCACCGAGCGGCTGAACCGCCACCTCGTGACCGACCGGCTCGGCACGTTCCTGGGCGGCGGGCTGATCGTGGAGAGCGCGGGCACCTGGGGCCACGAGGGCGCCCCCATGGAGGCGAACGCGGAGGCCGTGCTCGCCGACTACGGCGCGGACGCCTCCGGGTTCGTGGGCCGGGAACTGCTCGACGAGCACGTCATCCGGGCCGACCTGGTGCTGACGGCCACCCGCGACCACCGCGCCCAGGTCATCTCCATGGGCCACTCCGCGGGCCTGCGCACGTTCACCCTGAAGGAGTTCACCCGGCTGGTCCGCGCGATCGACCCGGCGACCCTGCCGCCGCTCACGGACGGCGTGGTCGTCCGCGCCCGCGCGCTGGTCCGCGCGGCCGCCGCGCTGCGCGGCTGGCTGCTGGCCCCGACCGCGGAGGCGGACGAGGTCCACGACCCGTACGGTGCCCCGCTGCCGTTCTTCCAGTCCATCGGCGACGAGATACATGAGGCGCTGGACCCGGTGGTGACGGCGCTGACAGGTGTTCCGGCGCGGATGTAGCGACCCTCCGCACCCGTACGCACAAACCGCGCGTCCGTCGCATACCGGGCCTACATTGGACCTACGTCACCGCCGACCGCCCGGAGCCCGTCATGTCGGTCACCCCTGCCCTCGACGAGGGCGATCTGCTGCTGCGGCGCCAGGACCCCGAGCTGGCCGAGCTCTTGCTGGGGGAGCTGGCCCGGCAGTCGACGTCGTTGCAGCTGATCGCCGCCGAGAACTTCAGTTCCCCGGCCGTGCTGGCGGCGCTCGGCTCGCCGCTCGCCAACAAGTACGCCGAGGGGTATCCGGGCGCCCGGTACCACGGCGGCTGCGAGATCGTCGACGTCGCCGAGCGGCTCGCCGTCGAGCGTGCCAAGGCCCTGTTCGGCGCCGCCCACGCCAACGTGCAGCCCCATTCGGGCTCCTCCGCCGTGCTGGCGGCCTACGCCGCGCTGCTGCGCCCCGGTGACACCGTGCTCGCCCTCGGGCTGCCCTACGGCGGTCACCTCACGCACGGGTCGCCGGCCAACTTCTCCGGCCGCTGGTTCGACTTCATCGGGTACGGGGTGGACGCGGAGAGCGGGCTCGTCGACTACGACCAGGTGCGCGCGCTGGCCCGGTCGCACCGGCCCAAGGCGATCGTGTGCGGATCCATCGCCTACCCCCGCCACCTCGACTACGCCCTCTTCCGTGCGATCGCCGACGAGGCGGGCGCGTACCTGATCGCCGACGCCGCCCACCCGATCGGGCTCGTCGCGGGGGGAGCGGCGCCGAACCCGGTGCCGTACGCCGACGTGGTGTGCGCCACCACGCACAAGGTGCTGCGCGGGCCGCGCGGCGGGATGCTGCTGTGCCAGGCGCCCGAGCTGGCCGAGCGCCTGGACCGGGCGGTGTTCCCGTTCACCCAGGGCGGCGCGCAGATGCACAGCGTCGCCGCCAAGGCGGTCGCGTTCGGGGAGGCGGCGACACCGGCGTTCAGCGCGTACGCCCATCAGGTGGTCGCCAACGCGAAGGTGCTCGCGGCCCGTCTCGCCGAGCACGGGCTCGTGGTCACGACCGGCGGCACCGACACCCATCTGATCACCGTCGACCCCGCCCCGCTCGGCGTGGAGGGGCGCGTCGCCCGGGGACGGCTGGCCGCCGCCGGGATCGTCCTCGACTGCTGTGCTCTTCCGCACGGTGACGCACGCGGGCTGCGGCTGGGCACGGCGGCCGTGACCACCCAGGGCATGGGGGAGGAGGAGGTGACCCGGATCGGGGACCTGCTGGCGGCCGTGGTGCGCGGGACGGAGGTGGGGAGGGTGCGTGACGAGGTGCGGGAGCTCACGGGTAGATTTCCGCCGTATCCCCGCTGAGACGGGGTAGGCGCAGCGTCGTAGGCACCGTTGTGCGCCCGGTTCACAGCCGCACGTGCAACCATCGTCGCTACCCGGAAGTCCCCATCCATATGCGTCCCTCGCTAGGGTGTGGGGCTGTGATGGCCAGCGAGACCTGTGGGGAAGCCCGTGCGTGAATACCTGCTGACGCTCTGCATCACGGCCGCGGTGACGTATCTGCTGACAGGGCCGGTACGGAAGTTCGCGATCGTGGCCGGGGCGATGCCGGAGATCAGGGCCCGTGACGTGCACCGGGAACCCACTCCGCGGCTCGGCGGTATCGCCATGTTCTTCGGGCTGTGCGCGGGTCTGCTGGTCGCCGACCACATGACCAACCTCAACGAGGTCTTCGAGAAGTCCAACGAGCCGCGCGCGCTGCTCTCCGGGGCGGCGCTGATCTGGCTGATCGGTGTGCTCGACGACAAGTTCGAGATCGACGCCCTGATCAAGCTGGGCGGTCAGATGATCGCCGCGGGCGTCATGGTCATGCAGGGTCTGACGATCCTGTGGCTGCCCATCCCGGGTGTCGGCACGGTGGCGCTGACCCCGTGGCAGGGCACCCTGCTGACGGTGGCGCTGGTGGTGATCACCATCAACGCGGTGAACTTCGTGGACGGCCTGGACGGCCTGGCCTCCGGCATGGTGTGCATCGCCGCCGCGGCGTTCTTCATGTACGCCTACCGGATCTGGTACTCGTACGGCATCGAGGCCGCCGCCCCGGCCACGCTGTTCTCGGCGATCCTGATGGGCATGTGCCTGGGCTTCCTGCCGCACAACATGCACCCCGCGCGGATCTTCATGGGCGACTCCGGCTCGATGCTGATCGGCCTGGTGCTGGCCGCGGGCGCGATCTCGGTCACGGGCCAGGTGGACCCGGACGTGATGAACCTGTTCGCCGGGTCCGAGCGCAACGCGGTCCACCAGATGGTGCCGGTCTACATCCCGCTGCTGCTGCCGCTGACGATCATCGCGGTGCCGGCCGCCGACCTGGTCCTCGCGATCGTGCGGCGCACCTGGCGCGGCCAGTCGCCGTTCGCGGCGGACCGCGGGCACCTGCACCACCGGCTGCTGGAAGTCGGCCACTCGCACAGCAGGGCCGTGCTGATCATGTACTTCTGGGCGGCCCTGATCGCCTTCGGGGCGCTGGCCTACTCCGTGAACTCCGCGTCCATGTGGATCGTGCTCGGGGTGGTCTTCTTCAGCGCGGTCGGCCTGGCGCTGCTCCTGCTGCCGCGCTTCACCCCGCGGGCCCCGATGTGGGCGCAGTCCTTCGTGCCGCCGCGTTACCGCCGCCGCAGGGCCGCCCTGGCGGCCCAGGCGCCCGCCGCCGCAACTCCGCAGCCGGCGGCTGTAGTTGCGGCTCCGGAGCGCGGTCAGGCAAACGGTGCGACGGCCATCGGAGCCCGCTCCCGCGTGCTGGACCGGCGCACCTCGGGAAGCTCGCGCTGACCCTCGCCAAGGTAAGAATCTGACTAGAGCATTGCCAAGTCGTGGGGGAGTAAACACCCCCAATACCAGACAGAACGGCCCGGTTTTCGCTCAGACGGGCAGGTTCACTCTCATGTGTGACACCAAGCACACCCAACAGGTAAAGACCTCATCAAATAGTTTGTGATACGGTTCACGAGAACCCCGGACAGAGCCGACGGACGCAACCGCGTTGGTCCATTGGCGTGAGGCAGGCGTGAGGTTTTCGCCCCTCCGACCGGGACTACGCTCGTCCATGACGACACCTGCCCCCTGTGAAAGCGGAGTTGCCGCCATGCCGTCCAATGACGCCCGGATCCTGGCCCAGGCCGCCGTACCCACGGCCGCCGTCGGCGTGCTCGCCGCCGTCGTCGGCGGTGTGGTCGCGGGCGGCAAGGGAGTGATCGGGGCGCTCGTCGGGACGGTGATCGTGATCCTCTTCATGGGGATCGGTCTCTATGTCCTGCAGCGCACGGCCAGGTCCATG
The DNA here is from genome assembly GCF_040703965.1 of Streptomyces sp. NPDC006655. NCBI lineage: Bacteria > Bacillati > Actinomycetota > Actinomycetes > Kitasatosporales > Streptomycetaceae > Streptomyces > Streptomyces sp. NPDC006655. Next base: position 44,716 of record NZ_JBEYJU010000058.1, read on the forward strand.
CCGCAGCTCTTCCAGATGATGGGCCTGATGCTCTACGCGGCCCAGCTCCTGCTGCTGGTCGTCTTCATGGCCGTGTTCAAGAACACGACGCTGTTCAACCCCCGGGCCTTCGCCATCACGCTCGTGGTCGCCACCCTCACGTGGATCGCCGCGCAGACCCGCGCCCACATGAAGGCCAAGATCCTCTACGTCGAACCGGACAAGGCCGACAAGGCCGAGAAGACCGGGCATTCGTCGTGAGGGGTAGGGCCGGGATAAAGACGTACGAGAGATCCTGCTATCGTCCGGTGCCAACTGCGGCATCGCGGGCGCGGGCATCTGAGCTGACGCCTGCTCAATCGCGAGGCGAGATGCCCCCCAGCCGCCCTCACATCCGTAACACCAGTCCCGTGCCGAACCGCGGCCCTGCGCCGCGCCGACACAACGAGGTTGCCGTACCCATGCGCCACGATGAAGGAGCCCGCGGTGAGTGCTGACCCGACGCAGACGCTCGCTTTCGACACGAGCTGCCACCTGTTCGACGGGTGTGGCTTCCCGGCTCCGGGCCTGCACTCGTTCCTGTTCAAGCCGCTCTTCGGCGACGCGGACAGCAGCGTGTACTTCAACAAGACGATGCTGCTGGCGCTGCTCGGGTCGATCATCATCGTGGGCTTCTTCTGGGCCGCCTTCGCGCGTCCGAAGGTTGTCCCGGGCAAGCTCCAGATGATCGCCGAGACCGGCTACGACTTTGTCCGTCGCGGCGTCGTCTACGAGACCATCGGCAAGAAGGAAGGCGAGAAGTACGTCCCGTTCGTCGTCTCGCTGTTCTTCTTCATCTGGATGATGAACCTGTGGTCGATCATCCCGATCGCCCAGTTCCCGGTCACCGCGATCATCTCGTACCCCGCGGTGCTGGCCGCCCTCGTGTACATCACGTGGGTCGTGCTCACCTTCAAGCGCCAGGGTTTCGTCGGCTTCTTCAAGAACGTCACCGGCTACGACAAGACGCTCGGCCCGGTGCTCCCGCTGTCGATGACGATCGAGTTCTTCTCGAACCTGATCGTCCGGCCGTTCACCCACGCCGTACGACTCTTCGCGAACATGTTCGCCGGTCACACCCTGCTGCTGCTCTTCACGATCGCCAGCTGGTACATGCTGAACGGCATCGGCATCGCCTACTCCGGTGTCTCGTTCGTCATGGTCCTCGTGATGACCGCCTTCGAGCTCTTCATCCAGGCTGTCCAGGCGTACGTCTTCGTACTGCTGACCTGCAGCTACATCCAGGGCGCGCTCGCCGAGCACCACTGAGCGCCAGCCCGACCACCCACCCAGGCATCCGGTGGCCAACCCCCACCGGTCATTGAAAGAGAAGGAAGAACCGGCATGTCCGCTCTCGAAACCATTGCCGCCGGCGTCCAGATCAAGGGCAACCTCGGTTCCATCGGTTACGGCCTCGCGGCGATCGGCCCGGGCGTCGGTATCGGCATCATCTTCGGCAACGGCACGCAGGCGCTCGCCCGTCAGCCCGAGGCCGCCGGCCTCATCCGCGCCAACCAGATCCTCGGCTTCGCCTTCTGTGAGGCGCTCGCCCTGATCGGTCTGGTCATGCCGTTCGTCTACCCGGCCTCCTGACCCGACCGTCGCGCACTTTTAGACGAAAGGCACTGATATGAGCCCCCTGGTTCAGCTGGCGGCGGAGGAGGCCGAAAACCCCCTCATCCCGCCGATCCCAGAGCTCGTCATCGGCCTCATCGCCTTCGTCATCGTCTTCGGCTTCCTCGCCAAGAAGCTCCTTCCGAACATCAACAAGGTTCTGGAGCAGCGCCGCGAGGCGATCGAGGGCGGTATCGAGAAGGCCGAGGCCGCGCAGACCGAGGCCCAGAGCGTCCTTGAGCAGTACAAGGCGCAGCTGGCCGAGGCCCGTCACGAGGCCGCGCGCCTGCGCCAGGAGGCTCAGGAGCAGGGCGCCGCGCTCATCGCCGAGATGCGCGCCGAGGGCCAGCGGCAGCGTGAGGAGATCGTCGCCGCCGGGCACGCCCAGATCGAGGCCGACCGCAAGTCGGCCGCGCAGGCCCTACGTCAGGACGTCGGCCAGCTGGCCACCGACCTGGCCGGCAAGCTCGTCGGCGAGTCCCTCGAGGACCACGCCCGGCAGAGCCGCGTCATCGACCGCTTCCTCGACGAACTCGAGGAGAAGGCCGAGGCGGCTCGATGACAGCGCACGGAGCGAGCCGCGAGGCCCTGGCAGCCGGACGCGAGCGTCTCGACGCGCTCACGGACTCCGTGTCCGTGGACGCGACGCGGCTCGCCGACGAGCTGGCGGCCGTCACCGCGCTGCTCGACCGCGAGGCGGGCCTGCGTCGGGTCCTCACCGACCCGGCGCAGTCCGGCGAGGCCAAGGCCGAGCTGGTCCGCCGCCTGGTCGGCGGGCAGGTCTCCGGGACCACCGCCGACGTGGTGGCCGGTCTGGTCCGCTCCCGCTGGTCGCAGCCCCGCGACCTGGTGGACGCGCTGGAGGAGCTGGCGGACGTCGCCGACCTCACCGCCGCGCAGAAGTCGGGCACGCTGGACGACGTCGAGGACGAGCTGTTCCGGTTCGGCCGGATCGTCTCCTCCAGCACCGAGCTGCGCGCCGCGCTCACCGACCGCAAGGCGACCGGCGCCGCCAAGATCGAGCTGCTGCACCGGCTGCTCGGCGGCCGGGCCAAGCCCGCCACCGAGCGTCTGGTCACGCGCCTCGTGACCGCGCCGCGGGGACGTAGCCTGGAAGCGGGCCTGGAGGCCCTGTCCAAGCTCGCCGCGGAGCGCCGCAACCGCGTCGTCGCCGTCGTCACCTCGGCGGTCCCGCTGAGCGAGCCGCAGAAGCAGCGCCTGGGCGCCGCCCTCGCGAAGCTCTACGGCCGCACGATGCACCTGAACCTCGACGTCGACCCCGACGTCGTCGGCGGGATCCGGGTGCAGGTCGGTGACGAGGTCATCAACGGTTCGATCGCGGACCGGCTCGAGGACGCGGCCCGCCGCATGGCGAGCTAGCACCCAACTCAAGAGTCAGTACGTACTTACGGCCCTGGTTGGGCCGGTGTGCAGAAGAATCCTGGGGGTCGCCCCCAGACCCCCCAAGTGAAACTTCGGGCCCAACAAGGAGAGCAGGGAACCCAGATGGCGGAGCTCACGATCCGGCCGGAGGAGATCCGGGACGCGCTGGAGAACTTCGTCCAGTCGTACCAGCCGGACGCGGCCTCGCGCGAGGAGGTCGGTACGGTCACCCTTGCCGGCGACGGCATCGCGAAGGTCGAGGGTCTTCCCTCGGCCATGGCCAACGAACTGCTGAAGTTCGAGGACGGCACCCTCGGCCTCGCGCTGAACCTGGAAGAGCGCGAGATCGGCGCCATCGTCCTCGGTGAGTTCAGCGGCATCGAGGAGGGTCAGCCGGTGCAGCGCACCGGTGAGGTCCTCTCCGTCGCGGTCGGCGAGGGCTACCTCGGCCGCGTCGTCGACCCGCTCGGCAACCCGATCGACGGCCTCGGCGAGATCGAGACGTCCGGCCGCCGTGCCCTGGAGCTGCAGGCTCCGGGCGTCATGGCCCGTAAGTCGGTGCACGAGCCGATGGAGACCGGCTACAAGGCCGTCGACGCCATGACCCCGGTCGGCCGCGGCCAGCGTCAGCTGATCATCGGCGACCGCCAGACCGGCAAGACCGCCCTGGCCGTCGACACCATCATCAACCAGCGCGACAACTGGCGCTCGGGCGACCCGAAGAAGCAGGTCCGCTGCGTCTACGTCGCCATCGGCCAGAAGGGCTCGACCATCGCCTCCGTGCGTGGCGCCCTCGAAGAGGCCGGCGCGCTGGAGTACACGACCATCGTCGCCGCCCCGGCGTCCGACCCGGCCGGCTTCAAGTACCTGGCGCCGTACACCGGCTCGGCCATCGGCCAGCACTGGATGTACGACGGCAAGCACGTCCTCATCATCTTCGACGACCTGTCGAAGCAGGCCGACGCCTACCGCGCCGTGTCGCTGCTGCTGCGCCGCCCGCCGGGCCGTGAGGCCTACCCGGGTGACGTCTTCTACCTGCACTCCCGTCTCCTGGAGCGCTGCGCCAAGCTCTCCGACGACATGGGTGCCGGCTCGATGACCGGTCTGCCGATCGTCGAGACCAAGGCCAACGACGTCTCGGCGTTCATCCCGACCAACGTCATCTCCATCACCGACGGCCAGTGCTTCCTGGAGTCGGACCTGTTCAACGCCGGTCAGCGCCCCGCGCTGAACGTCGGTATCTCCGTCTCCCGAGTCGGCGGTTCCGCGCAGCACAAGGCGATGAAGCAGGTCTCCGGCCGACTGCGTCTGGACCTGGCCCAGTACCGCGAGCTGGAGGCGTTCGCCGCCTTCGGTTCCGACCTGGACGCCGCGTCGAAGTCGCAGCTGGAGCGTGGCCAGCGTCTGGTCGAGCTGCTCAAGCAGGCCCAGTACCAGCCGATGTCCACCGAGGACCAGGTCGTCTCCGTGTGGGCCGGCACCACCGGCAAGATGGACGACGTCCCGGTCTCCGACATCCGCCGCTTCGAGAAGGAGCTGCTGGAGTACCTGCACCGCAAGGAGCAGGGCCTCATGACCTCCATCAAGGAGGGCGGCAAGATGTCGGACGACACCCTCACCGCTGTCGCCGACGCGATCGCCGAGTTCAAGAAGCAGTTCGAGACCTCGGACGGCAAGCTTCTCGGCGAGGACGCCCCGGCCGCGGCCAAGTGACGTAAGGAAGGGACCTGACTCATGGGAGCTCAGCTCCGGGTCTACAAGCGTCGCATCCGATCCGTCACCGCGACCAAGAAGATCACCAAGGCGATGGAGATGATCGCCGCCTCGCGTGTCGTCAAGGCGCAGCGCAAGGTGCGGGCCTCCGCGCCGTACGCGACCGAGCTCACCCGCGCGGTCACGGCGGTCGGTACCGGGTCGAACACCAAGCACCCGCTGACCACCGAGGCGGAGACGCCGACGCGTTCCGCGGTGCTGCTCCTGACGAGCGACCGCGGTCTCGCCGGCGCCTTCAACTCCAACGCGATCAAGGCCGCCGAGCAGCTGACGGCGCGTCTCGAGGCCGAGGGCAAGGAGGTCGACACCTACATCGTCGGCCGCCGCGGTCTGGCCCACTACAACTTCCGCGAGCGCAAGGTCGTGGAGTCGTGGTCGGGCTTCACCGACGAGCCCTCGTACGCGGACGCCAAGAAGGTCGCGGCGCCGCTGATCGAGGCCATCGAGACGGAGACGGCGGACGGCGGGGTGGACGAGCTCCACATCGTCTACACCGAGTTCGTGTCGATGATGACGCAGACGGCGCTCGACGCCCGGCTGCTGCCGCTGCGCCTCGAAGAGGTCGCGGAGGAGGGCGCCGCCAAGGGCGACGAGATCCTCCCGCTGTACGACTTCGAGCCCTCGGCGGAGGACGTCCTCGACGCCCTGCTGCCGCGCTACGTGGAGAGCCGCATCTACAACGCGCTGCTCCAGTCGGCGGCTTCGAAGCACGCCGCCACGCGGCGCGCGATGAAGTCGGCCACCGACAACGCGGGCGAGCTGATCAACACGCTCTCCCGTCTTGCCAACGCGGCCCGCCAGGCCGAAATCACCCAGGAAATCAGCGAGATCGTCGGAGGCGCCAGCGCCCTGGCCGACGCGACCGCGGGGAGTGACCGATAAATGACCACCACTGTTGAGACCGCGACGGCCACGGGCCGCGTCGCCCGGGTCATCGGCCCGGTCGTCGACGTGGAGTTCCCCGTCGACGCGATGCCGGAGATCTACAACGCCCTTCACGTCGAGGTGGCCGACCCGGCCAACGCCGGCGAGAAGAAGACGCTGACCCTGGAGGTCGCCCAGCACCTGGGTGACGGCCTGGTCCGCACCATCTCGATGCAGCCCACCGACGGCCTGGTCCGCCAGGCCCCGGTCACCGACACCGGCGACGGCATCACCGTCCCGGTCGGCGACTTCACCAAGGGCAAGGTGTTCAACACCCTCGGTGAGGTGCTGAACGTCGACGAGCAGTACACGGGCGAGCGCTGGTCCATCCACCGCAAGGCCCCGAACTTCGACGAGCTCGAGTCGAAGACCGAGATGTTCGAGACCGGCGTCAAGGTCATCGACCTGCTCACCCCGTACGTCAAGGGTGGCAAGATCGGTCTGTTCGGCGGTGCCGGTGTCGGCAAGACGGTGCTCATCCAGGAGATGATCTACCGCGTCGCCAACAACCACGACGGTGTCTCCGTGTTCGCCGGTGTCGGCGAGCGCACCCGTGAGGGCAACGACCTCATCGAGGAGATGGCCGACTCGGGCGTCATCGACAAGACCGCCCTGGTCTTCGGCCAGATGGACGAGCCCCCGGGCACCCGTCTGCGCGTCGCGCTGGCCGGCCTCACCATGGCCGAGTACTTCCGTGACGTCCAGAAGCAGGACGTGCTGTTCTTCATCGACAACATCTTCCGCTTCACGCAGGCCGGTTCCGAGGTCTCGACCCTGCTCGGCCGGATGCCCTCCGCGGTGGGCTACCAGCCGAACCTGGCCGACGAGATGGGTCTCCTCCAGGAGCGCATCACCTCGACCCGTGGTCACTCGATCACCTCGATGCAGGCGATCTACGTCCCCGCGGACGACCTGACCGACCCGGCCCCGGCCACCACCTTCGCCCACCTCGACGCGACGACGGTGCTCTCCCGTCCGATCTCGGAGAAGGGCATCTACCCGGCCGTGGACCCGCTGGACTCCACGTCCCGGATCCTGGACCCGCGGTACATCGCGGCGGACCACTACAACACCGCCATGCGGGTGAAGACGGTCCTCCAGAAGTACAAGGACCTCCAGGACATCATCGCGATCCTCGGTATCGACGAGCTGGGCGAGGAGGACAAGCTCACCGTCCACCGCGCCCGTCGCGTGGAGCGCTTCCTGTCCCAGAACACCCACGTCGCCAAGCAGTTCACCGGCGTCGACGGGTCGGACGTCCCGCTGGACGAGTCGATCGCCGCGTTCAACGCGATCATCGACGGCGAGTACGACCACTTCCCGGAGCAGGCGTTCTTCCTGTGCGGTGGCATCGAGGACCTCAAGGCCAACGCCAAGGAGCTGGGCGTCTCCTGAGCCCCGTGCTCTGACGGAGGGGGCGGGCGCGTCCCGCCCCCTCTCTCACGCCCTCTAGAATTGACCCCAACACCCGGCACCCCCTGCCGGGTGGTGACCCGAGGAGCCACCTTGGCTGCTGAGCTGCACGTCGCGCTGGTCGCGGCCGACCGAGAGGTCTGGTCCGGCGAGGCCACCCTGGTCGTCGCGCGCACCACGTCCGGCGACATCGGCGTCATGCCCGGTCACCAGCCGCTGCTCGGTGTGCTGGAGTCGGGCCCGGTGACCATCCGTACGAGTGAAGGCACCACGGTCGTCGCCGCGGTGCACGGCGGTTTCATCTCGTTCGCGGACAACAAGCTGTCGCTGCTGGCCGAGATCGCCGAGCTGTCGGACGAGATCGACGTCCAGCGCGTCGAGCGGGAGCTGGAGCGTGCGAAGGCGGAGGGCGACGCCACCGCCGAGCGGCGCGCCGACGTCCGCCTGCGGGCGGCGACGGCACGCTGACACCGCACGCTGTGCAATGACGTCATCCAGCCGCGGCTGGGACCTTCGGGTCCCAGCCGCGGCTGAGGTAGATCTGGGTCTTTTTACGTTCCATTACCTAGGAGACGGGGAGGTCGGTGCCGATGGTCCTCGCTCTGACTGTGGCCGGAATCGTGGTCGCGCTGGTGGTGGTGGGACTGTTCCTCTTCGGTCTGCGCCGCAGACTGATCCAGCGCTCCGGCGGCACCTTCGACTGTTCGCTGCGCTGGGACATCCCCGAGAAACCCGACGCCAACGGCAAGGGCTGGAGCTACGGCGTCGCCCGCTACAACGGTGACAGCGTCGAGTGGTACCGGGTCTTCTCCTACGCCTACCGCCCCCGCCGGGTCCTGGAGCGCGCCCAGATCGAGGTGGCCGGCCGCCGGCTTCCCGAGGGCGAGGAGGAACTGGCGCTGCTCTCCGACGCCGTGATCCTCTCCTGTACCCATCGGGGCACCCGCCTCGAACTCGCGATGAGCGAAGACGCGCTGACCGGATTCCTCGCGTGGCTGGAAGCAGCCCCGCCCGGTCAGCGCGTCAATGTGGCGTAGCCACATTCACCCTCCCCCAGACGAAGTGGTGTCCGGAGGAGGGCGAACGTTGCTCGGCGCTCTTACAGGTTGTTGCTGATGGCGCTCACCAGTTCGCCGTTGCTCGTGTCGCCGCTGAACTCCCAGAAGAACGCGCCGCCGAGGCCCTGGGACTTCGCCCAGCTCATCTTCCCGGCGATGGTCGACGGGGTGTCGTACGACCACCAGTTGCTGCCGCAGTGGGCGTACGCCGTGCCCGCGATCGTGCCGGTGGCCGGGCAGGACGTCTTGAGGACCTTGTAGTCCTCGATGCCCTGCTCGTAGGTGCCCGCCGCGGGTCCGGTGGCCGTGCCGCCCGGGGCGTCCTGGGTGACACCGGTCCAGCCGCGTCCGTAGAACCCGATCCCGATCAGCAGCTTGCTCGCGGGCACCCCGATCGCCTTGAACTTGGCCATCGCGTCGGCGGTGGTGTAGCCCGCCTTCGGGATGCCGGTGTACGAGGTGAGCGGGGAGTGCGGGGCGGTCGGGCCGGAGGCGTCCCAGGCACCGAAGAAGTCGTACGTCATCACGTTGTACCAGTTGACGTACTGTGCGGCGCCCGCGTAGTCGGCGGCCTCGATCTTGCCGCCGGCCGAGCCGTCGGCGGTGGTGGCCGCGGTGACCAGGGCGCTGGAGCCGAACCTGGCGCGCAGTGCGGCCATCACGTTCCTGAAGGCCGCCGAGCCGCTGGTGTCGCAGCTCAGTCCGCAGGCGTTCGGGTACTCCCAGTCGATGTCGATGCCGTCGAAGACGTCGGCCCAGCGGGAGTCCTTGACCAGGTTGTAACAGGAGTCCGCGAACGCGGTCGGGTTGGCCGCCGCCTGCGCGAAGCCGCCGGACCAGGTCCAGCCGCCGAAGGACCACAGGATCTTCAGGTTCGGGTACTTGGCCTTCAGCTCGCGCAGCTGGTTGAAGTTGCCGGCCAGCGGCTGGTCCCAGGTGTCGGCGACGCCGCTGACCGACTGGTCGGCGGTGAACGTCTTCTGGTAGTCCGCGTAGGCGTCGCCGATCGCGCACTGGCCGTTGGTGACGTTGCCGAAGGCGTAGTTGATGTGCGTGATCTTCGCGGCGGAGCCGGACGTCACCAGGTTCTTGACGTTGTAGTTGCGGCCGTAGATGCCCCACTCGGTGAAGTAGCCGAGCTTGACCTTGTCACCGGTGGTCGGGGGAGTGGTCGTACCGCCGGTGGTGTGCACCGCGACCGCGCCGCTGACCGGGCCGGTCTGGTTCGCGGTGTCCCGGGCCTGGACGGTGTACGAGTAGTCGGTGCCGGCCGTGAGACCCGTGTCGGTGTACGAGGTGGTGGTGACCGTGGCGACGACCTTGCCGTCGCGCAGCACGTCGTAGTTCTTGACGCCCTTGTCGTCGGTGGCCGCGGACCAGCTCAGCTTCACCGAGGTGTCGGTGATGCCGGAGGCGGTGGGGGTGCCGGGCGCGGACGGGGCCGAGTCGCCGGGGGTGGTGGTGCCCCCGTCACAACTTCCGCCGTTGATCAGGCAGTTGCTCGGCGATCCGGAGCCGGCCCCGTTGAAGCCGAAGGAGACGGAGGCGCCGGGGGCGAGGGTGCCGTTGTAGGACTTGTTCTTGGCGGTCCAGTGGGTGCCGGAGGAGGTGACGTCGGCGTCCCAGGCGGACGTCACCGAGGTCCCGGAGGGGAAGTCCCATTCGACGGTCCAGGAACTGATGGCGGCGGTGCCGGTGTTCTTGACGGTCCACTGGCCGCCGAAGCCGGTGCCCCAGTCCGAGGTCTTGGTGAAGGTCGCGGTCGCGGCCGTCGCGGCCTGGGCGGGGCTCGCGAGGCCGACCAGACCGGCCAGCGGGAGCAACAGGGTCGCGAACCCTGCCGCGGCTCTGTGTCTGAAGCGCATGCTGCGCCTCCCTCTTCGTCGGGGTGACGTGGGCATGACTGAGCCTTCATGCCCATGGTGTCGCGAGAATAGAAAGGTCTGGACCACCGGTCAATAGGTCTGGACCACCCTCGCGACACCGAGGTCGCTCCCCAACTCCCCTGCCGGGGCCGGGACTACCGCTCCCCGCCCGGCACCCACAGCACGTCACCGGTGTCCTTGTTGGCCGTGCGGGCCAGGATGAACAGCAGGTCCGACAGCCGGTTGAGATAGGTCGCCGTCAGCGGGTTCATCGTCTCGCCGTGCGCCTCCAGGGCGGCCCACGTCGATCGTTCGGCCCGCCGCACCACCGTGCAGGCCTGGTGGAGCAGGGCCGCGCCCGGGGTGCCGCCCGGCAGGATGAAGGAGCGCAGTTTCTCCAGGCGCTCGTTGAAGCGGTCGCAGTCCGCCTCCAGCCGGTCGACGTAGAACTGCTCCACCCGCAGCGGCGGGAACTGCGGGTTCTCCACCACCGGCGTCGACAGGTCGGCGCCCACGTCGAACAGGTCGTTCTGCACCCGGGTGAGGACGGCGACGAGCTCCTCGTCCAGCCCGCCCAGCGCGATCGCCGTCCCGATCACCGCGTTCGCCTCGTTGGCGTCCGCGTAGGCCGAGATCCGGAGATCGGTCTTGGCGACCCGGCTCATGTCCCCGAGGGCGGTGGTGCCCTGGTCGCCGGTCCTGGTGTAGATGCGCGTCAGATTGACCATGTGACCAGCCTAGGGCCCTTCTGATGGATCTCCGTGGGAGAAGGAGCGGTGTTCGGTGCGTGCGATCGGCGTGCGGGGTGGCGGGTCATGTGGCGGAGCCACCT
>NZ_JBEYJU010000059.1:0-55584 GCF_040703965.1 Streptomyces sp. NPDC006655
GCCGTCGCGACGCCCGCCACCCCGCACGCCGATCGCACGCACCGAACGCCGCTCCTTCTCCCACGGAGATCCATCAGAAGGGCCCTAGCCCGCTTCCGGCCCGTGTCGGGCTCAGCCCTGCTGCGGCTCGCTGTTGATCACCGCGAACCGGGCGCCGTACGGGTCGGCCAGCTTGGCCATCCGGCCCACCCCCTCCAGCGTGGTGGCCGGCATCCGCACCCTGCCGCCCGTCTGCTGGGCCTTCTCGACCACCGCGTCCGGGTCCTCCACCTCGAAGTACGGCAGCCAGTACGCGCCCACCTGCGCCTCGGCCGGATCCTCGGCCAGCGGCACCATCCCGCCGACCATCGACTTTTCGTCACCGCCCGCCGGGTTGACACAGGTGTAGGTCCCGCCGGGGAACGGGGCTCCGGAGGTCTCAAGACCCAGCACCTTGCGGTAGAAGGCGGCGGCCGCCGCGATGTCCGCGGTGTACAGCTCGACCCAGCACAGCGCACCCGGTTCGCCCGCCACGTCGACCCCCTTCCTCGACGCGGGCTGCCAGATGCCGAAGGGCACGCCCGCCTGGTCGGAGAGGAGCGCCACCCGGCCCTGGTCCAGCACGTCCGTCGGCTGGAGGAGGACACCGCCGTGCGCCTGCTCGGCGGTCTTGGCGGTCGCCTGCGCGTCGTCGCTCCGGAAGTACACCGTCCAGGCCGGCGGGCCCTGCTCCGGTGCCGTCTGCACACCGCCGGCCACGATCCGGCCGTCGAGCTGGAAGAACCCGTAACCGCCGGCGTCGGGTCCCGCCGACTGGAACCGCCAGCCGAAGAGACCGCTGTAGAAGGAGACGGCGCCGTCGATCTCGGGCGTGCCGAGGTCGATCCAGGTGGGAGCGCCGTGGACGAAACGGGTGGTGAGCATCATCGCCCTCCTCGTAAGGGGCCCGCTTTCTGCTCCACCGAGTCTTCCACCGCCCACGGACAATCAGGGCCGGACCACGCCCACCGAACCGGATCCGCCCCGCGCGCCGCCGTGCACGAGCGTGGCACGCGGGCGCATCATCGACACCGGTGCGGTGGGCCGGACCCGCGTTGAGCGGGCGTTGATCGAACGTTTTTCACCGCACGGCACGATCCTGGCCATGCACTTCGACACCATGACCATGCCCCGCACGCCCGTCCCGGCCTGGCAGGCGCAGGCGCTGTGCGCGCAGACCGGGGGCGACTTCTTCTTCCCCGAGCCCGGCAGCTCGGTGCGCGAGGCGAAGCGCATCTGCGGTATGTGCGAGATGCGTTCCGCCTGCCTGGAGTACGCGCTGGACAACGACGAACGCTTCGGGGTCTGGGGCGGCCTGTCCGAGAAGGAACGCCTGCGACTGCGCCGGGCGTCCCGCTGAACCCACGCCACGGCGGGTGCCCCCGCCCGCCGTCCCCGGGGGGTCAGGCGCCCGCGCGGGCCGCCATCCGGGCCTTGCGCGCGGCCAGCTTCTCGTCGAACTTGAGTGCTTCCGCGTTCAGGCCGCCCAGGAACAGGCCGAGTTCCTCCTGCGCCTTGAGCCCCTCCGGGCCGAGACCGTCGATCTCCAGGACCTTCAGGTGGCGCAGCACCGGCTGGAGCACGTCGTCGTGGTGGATGCGCATGTTGTAGACCTCGCCGATCGCCATCTGGGCGGCGGCGCGCTCGAAGCCGGGGATGCCGTGGCCGGGCATCCGGAAGTTGACCACGACGTCCCGCACCGCCTGCATCGTCAGGTCGGGGGCCAGTTCGAACGCGGACTTCAGGAGGTTGCGGTAGAAGACCATGTGCAGGTTCTCGTCGGTCGCGATGCGGGCCAGCATGCGGTCGCAGACCGGATCACCGGACTGGTGGCCGGTGTTGCGGTGCGAGATACGGGTCGCGAGCTCCTGGAAGGCCACGTAGGCGACCGAGTGCAGCATCGAGTGGCTGTTGTCCGACTCGAAACCCTCGCTCATGTGCGACATCCGGAACGCCTCCAGCTTGTCCGGGTCGACCGCGCGCGAGGCGAGCAGGTAGTCACGCATGACGATGCCGTGCCGGCCCTCCTCGGCGGTCCAGCGGTGCACCCAGGTGCCCCAGGCGCCGTCCCGGCCGAACAGCGAGGCGATCTCGTGGTGGTAGCTGGGCAGGTTGTCCTCGGTGAGCAGGTTCACCACCAGGGCGATCCGGCCGATCTCGGTGACCTTGGACTGCTCCTTCTCCCAGGCCTGCCCGTCCTCGAAGAAACCGGGGAAGTTACGGGCGTCGGTCCAGGGCACGTACTCGTGCGGCATCCAGTCCTTGGCGACCTTCAGATGGCGGTTCAGTTCCTTCTCGACCACTTCCTCCAGGGCGTACAGCAGCCGCGCGTCGGTCCAGGCGGACGAGCTGCCGAGGTGGGGAGAAGTGATCGTCACGAGAACTCCAGGGGGACGCCGAACAAGGGGAAGGAACGCGAGAGAACCGGCGAGCGGGGCCGGGAACCTACGAGATCGTAGGCTACGAATCCGTAGGTTACGAAGCCGTAGGTTAAGTGCGCTGTAAAGATCGCTGATCAGGTACTGTGCCCGCGGCGAATCGGGACATGTCAACCGGCTCCGGGACCCGCAGGTCCCAGGCCCGGGGAGGCGAATCGATCACCCGTCAGACGTACAGCTCCCGCAGTCGGACCGAGAGGCACGTCACACATCCTTCCAGCTTCTCGAACTCGGAGATGTCCACCGTGACGACGTCGTGGCCGAGATCGGTCAGCAACTCCGCGGTCTTCGGGGCGCTCGCCGACATCAGCAGCTTGCCGCCGCCGAGCAGCACCACGTGGGCGCCCGCGTCCTCGGGCACCGCCAGGAAGCCGGGGAACAACGAGGGCCGGTCCACGTTCGGGATGTGCCCGAGAACCGTTCCGTCGGGGAGCGCGGTCACCGCCGACTTCAGGTGCAGCACCCGGCTCACCGGTACCGCCACCACCCGGGCGCCCAGCGGTTCGAAGGCGGCCCGCAACTGCTGCACCCCGGCCGCGTTGGTCCGCCCGCCGCGGCCGACGTAGACGGTGTCGCCCGCCTTGAGGACGTCACCGCCGTCCAGGGTGCCCGGCTCCCAGATCCAGTTGACCGAGCAGCCGAGGCGGGCCACCGCCTCCTCGACGCCCGCGGTCTCGGCCCGCCGGGACTCGGCGCCGGGCCGGGTGATCAGCGCCACGTTCCGGAACATGACGACCGTGTCCTCGACGAAGACCGAGTCCGGGCAGTCGTCCTCGGGATCCACCTCGATGGTCTCCCAGCCGTGCGCGCGCAGTGTCTCCACGTACGCCTCCCACTGCTCCCGGGCGAGCCCGGCGTCGACCTTCTCCCGCTCGATGTGCGTCACCAGGCCATCGGCGAGGCGCGGGCTGGGGCGGCGGACGAGGGCCTTCTTGCTGGGCACGTCGGGTCTCCGGGGTCGGGGGGCGCGGTCCGGCACCCGTCGTGGGGGTGCCGGACCGCCATCATGCAGGGCGGGCCCGTGTCGACAAAACCCCTGTCGTCAGGCTGCGCCCTCGCCGAGACGTGCCACCTCCTCCGGCGTGGTGGCCGTCAGCCCGCCGTCCGCCATCAGCAGCCAGCGGGTGATCCCGATCGACTCCAGGAACGGCACGTCGTGACTGGCCACGACCAGGGCCCCCTGGTACGACTCCAGGGCCGTGGTCAGCTGCCGGACGCTCGCCATGTCGAGGTTGTTCGTCGGCTCGTCCAGCATCAGCAGCTGCGGGGCGGGTTCGGCCAGCAGCAACGCGGCCAGGGCGGCCCGGAACCGTTCGCCGCCGGAGAGCGTGGCCGCCTTCTGGTCGGCGCGGGCGCCCCGGAACAGGAAGCGCGCCAGGCGCGCCCGGATCCGGTTGTTGGTGGCGCCCGGCGCGAACCGGGCCACGTTCTCCACGACGCTCGCCTCGTCGTCGAGGACGTCGAGGCGCTGGGGCAGGAAGCGCAGCGGCACATGGGTGCGCGCCTCGCCCGCGAGCGGCGCCAGTTCACCGGCGATCGTGCGCAGCAGCGTCGTCTTGCCCGCGCCGTTGCGCCCGATCAGCGCGATCCGCTCGGGGCCGCGCAGATCCAGGATCCCCTCGACCCGCGAACCGTGGGCCAGCTCCAGGTTCTCCAGGGTGAGCACGTTCCGGCCCGGCGGCACGGCCGTGTACGGCAGTTCGACGCGGATCTCGTCGTCGTCCCGTACCGCCTCCACCGCCTCGTCGAGCCGTTCCCTCGCCTCGGCGAGCCGCTCCTCGTGCATGATGCGGTGCTTGCCGGCCGACTCCTGCGCGGCCCGCTTGCGCGCCCCCATGACGATCTTGGGCTCGCGTTTCTGCTCGTACATCTTCTGCCCGTAGCGCTTGCGGCGGGACAGTTTGACCTGGGCGTCGGAGAGTTCGCGCCGCTGTTTGCGGACGTCGGCCTCCGCGACCCGCACCATGCGCTCGGCCGCCTCCTGTTCGGCGGCGAGGGCCTCCTCGTACGCCGAGAAGTTGCCGCCGTACCAGGTGACCTCCCCGGCGTGCAGGTCGGCGATCTGGTCGACCAGGTCGAGGAGTTCGCGGTCGTGGCTGACCACGATCAGCACGCCCGGCCAGGAGGTGACGGCCGTGTACAGGCGCTTGCGGGCGTACAGGTCGAGGTTGTTGGTGGGCTCGTCGAGCAGCAGCACGTCCGGACGGCGCAGCAGCAGCGCGGCCAGCCGCAGCAGCACCGACTCGCCGCCGGACACCTCGCCCACGGTCCGGTCCAGGCCGATGTGGCCGAGCCCCAGTTCGCCGAGGGTGGCCAGGGCGCGCTCCTCGACGTCCCAGTCGTCGCCCAGGGCCTCGAAGTGCGCCTCGGACGCGTCACCCGCCTCGATGGCGTGCAGCGCGGCCCGCCGGGCGGCGATGCCGAGCACCTCGTCGACCCGCAGCGCGGTGTCCAGCGTGACGTTCTGCGGGAGGCAGCCGACCTCGCCGGCCACCTTCACGGTGCCGTCGGACGGGGTGAGTTCGCCGGCGACGAGCTTCAGAAGGGTTGACTTCCCGGATCCGTTGACGCCGACCAGACCGGTGCGGCCGGGTCCGAAGGCGACGTCCAGGTCCTCGAAGACGGCGGAGCCGTCGGGCCAGGAGAAGGAGAGAGCGGTACAGGTGACGGAAGCATACATAAGGGCGCCTCGCGGTTGCTTGCGGTGTCGGGGGCAAACGCGTGTCGAGACACCGCGGGGCAGCAGCCGAGGGGCCGGGAAGAGGTCCCGCGCCGGAGGACGGCTCGTACGCCGAGGTCGAACGCCACAGACACACCTCACGGGTGTGACGCGGTGTCTCAGGACCTCAGACGAGCAACGTCCTTCTCCAATCGACGGCAACAGGACGTGGAACAGGTTAGGAAGACGCCGGGAGGAGTGTCAAAGGAATTGAACGGAATCAGGCCCGTGCGGGCACGGCGGTGGTTCAGCAGGCGTCGCGCATCAGTTCGGCGAGGTCGTGGTCCAGGTCCAGCCGGAGGTGTTCGAGACCGGTCGGCACCAGGTCCCCGGTGGCCTCCAGGAACCGGGTGATCTCACTCGTGCGCACATGGACGACGGCGGTGCCCTCGGGGGCGTGGAACTCCAGCACCGTCCGGTCGTACCCGTACGGCCGCACCCGTACGTCCCCTTGGCCCTCCGGGGCGTGCAGCCCGGCCGCCAGCAGCTCGCGGGAGAACGTCCAGCAGACGTCGACACCCTCCAGGGTGGCCGGCGCCGGGAAGGTCATGCGGACGGCGAACGGATCGTCACGGTCGTAGTGCAGGGTGGCGGGAATGCGCTGCATGCGCGGCGACGCGGCGACCAGGCGGGCCTCTACGGGCTGCTCGATGACGATGGACAACGCCTTGCTCCCTCATGACGGCTGAACGAATATCCGGGCGGGTGAGACCTGGCACTGGAAGAGACGACGGACACGGGCCATCCGTGCACATGAAGTGCGAGTGACCTCTGTCACCGGGCTTATTCACACCGTCGGTTTACCTCTGGTGGGGCGGCCGTGCCCTCTTTACGCCACCGGGACGGTGGGCTAGCTTCGCGCGCCATGAGGCGTATGGGGATCACGCGACGGACCGGACGGATACGACGGACGAGGCGGGTGGCGGCTGTGGGGGTGGCGTGCACGGCGGCCCTGGCGGCGCTGACCGCCGGTTCCGCGCGGGCCGCGACTCCCGCGCCGCACTGGGCGCTGAAGGACACCGGCACCCCGGACGTGCGCTTCCGGGGCCTGGCCGCCGTCGACCGGGACACCGCCTGGCTGGCGGGCACCGGCGGCACCGTGCTGCGCACCACGGACGGCGGTACGCACTGGCGGAACGTCTCGCCGCCGGGCGCCGGCGACCTCCAGTTCCGGGACGTCGAGGCGTTCGACGCCCGCCACGCGGTGGTCCTGGCCATCGGCGAGAGCGAGGCGTCCCGCGTCTACCGCACCGAGGACGGCGGCACGACCTGGACCGAGTCGTTCCGCAACACCGACCCGGCGGCGTTCTACGACTGCCTGGCCTTCTTCGACCGCCGCCACGGCCTCGCCGTGAGCGACCCGGTCGACGGCAGGTTCCGCATCCTGTCCACCGGCGACGGCGGCCGCACCTGGCGGGTGCTGCCGAACGCCGGCATGCCGGCCGCCCTGGACGGCGAGGCGGGCTTCGCGGCGAGCGGCCAGTGCCTGGTCACCTCCGGGCCCGAGGACGTCTGGCTGGCCACCGGCGGCGGCGCACGCGCGCGCGTGCTGCACTCCGCCGACCGCGGACTGACCTGGACCGCGGCCGACACCCCGATCCCGGCGGGCGACCCCGCCAGGGGCGTCTTCGCCCTCGCCTTCCGCGACCGCGTCCACGGCCTCGCCGTCGGCGGCGACTACCGTGCGGGCCAGTCCTCCCCGCGGGCGGCCGCGGCCACCCCGGACGGCGGCCGGAGCTGGCGGCCCGCCGCCACCCCGCCGCCCGGCTACCGCTCCGGCGTCGCCTGGCTCCCGCACAGCCGCACGGCCGCCCTCGCCGTCGGCCCCACCGGCACCGACCTGACCACGGACGGCGGCCGTACCTGGCGGACCGTCGACACTGGCTCCTACGACACCGTGGCCTGCACCCCGGACCTCAGCTGCTGGGCGGCCGGCGAACAGGGCCGGGCGGCACGTCTGGAGGGCTGACCTCCCAGGTACCCGACGTCGGCACGCCACGAAGGGAGTGGTCGTCATGCCGTGCGGTCGACGAGAGCTCTGAGTGTCCCGCCGCGGCCGGGGCGGCCCCGTGGCCGCACGCGCGCGTGCCGCGCCGTACGCTCGGGGCCACCATGACGACCGTACGCGCACCCGCGGGCTGGCCCGCGACCGAGGAAGCCGCCCTGGCGGTTCAGGACGAACTGCGGGGGCGGGTGATCCTCGACGAGCCGGGACCCGCGCCCGGCACCGGGCACGTCACGGGCGTGGACGTGGCCTACGACGACGAACGCGACCTGGTCGCGGCGGCCGCCGTGGTGCTGGACGCGGCGACCCTGGAGACCGTCGCCGAGGCCACCGCCGTCGGCCGGGTCTCCTTCCCGTACGTGCCGGGTCTGCTCGCCTTCCGCGAGATCCCCACCGTACGGGCCGCTCTCGACGCCCTGCCCTGCCCGCCCGGGCTGGTCGTCTGCGACGGCTACGGCCTCGCCCACCCGCGCCGCTTCGGCCTCGCCAGCCACCTCGGAGTCCTCACCGGCCTGCCCACCATCGGCGTCGCCAAGAACCCGTTCACCTTCGCGTACGACGACCCGGGCGCCCCGCGCGGCAGTCACGCGCCGCTGCTCGCGGGCACCGAGGAGGTCGGCCGCGCCCTGCGCACCCGGGACGCCGTCAAACCGGTGTTCGTCTCCGTCGGCCACCGGGTGAGCCTGGACAACGCCTGCGCCCACACCCTGGCGCTCACCCCGAGGTACCGCCTGCCGGAGACCACCCGCCGCGCGGACGCGCTGTGCCGCGGGGCGCTGCGGGAAGCCCGGTCCGAGTAGCGAATCTGAGTACGAGTACGGATGCCGCTGTTACACGCCGACGGCAGGCTGGCCGCATGACGACACACCGTGAGTCCGTGGCCCACCCCGCCCACCGCGCCCAGCGCGACCAGCGCCCCATGACGGCCGCGCTGGTCCTCGCCGTGGTGGCGGGGCTCGCCTGGACGGCCGGGATGCTCTACACCGTGCTCCAGTGGCAGGCCTAGGGCAGCCCTGGAGGCCCGGAACCCAGGGTCACAGGGTCGCCGCCACCCGGAACCCGATCCCGGCTGCTTGCAGCCGGTCGATGAGCGCGTCGCCCATGGCCTGTGCCGTGGTGACCTGCCCGGCGGTGGTGGGCAGGTCGTCCAGGGCGAGGCAGAGCGCCCCCTCGGCGAACATCTTCGCCGTCTCGCCGTAGCCGGGATCGCCGCCCGAGACCTCCGTGAGGACGCGCCGGCCGCCGCCCTGGCCGACGAACCGCACCCTGAACCAGCTGCGCGCCCGCTTCTCGGCGCTCGGCCCCTCGCCGGGCTTGAGCCGGTCCGACAGCCAGCGCCGGGCCTGCGGCACCTGCGCGGCCGCGGCGACCGCGCCCACGGCCGCCACCCCGCCGAGCGCCACCGGCAGATGCCTGACGGCCGCGTAGTGCCGGTAGCGGAAGTCGGGGCCGTACCGGCCCAGGGCCCTCGCCGACCGGCGCACTATCTGGGGGTCGATGGTGGGCAGCGGCAGCGCCCAGGCCCCGACCTCCCGGGCGAACCGCGGCGCGCCGGCCGGCGCGGTCGCCCGCCGGCCCATCAGCCGGGGCTCGTGCCGGGCCCGGTCCCGCGCGGCGGCCGCCATCTGCCGGGGGCGCGCGAACTGCTCCAGCGCGGAGGCGAAGGTGCCGCCGGAGAAGGCCGCTTCGGCGGTCACGTAACCGTCCACCGTCAGTGGCACACCCTCCGGCAGCCGGCACACCGTGAAGTAGGCGCCCAGGTCGTGCGGCACCGAGTCGAACCCGCACGCGTGCACCAGACGCGCGCCGGTCTCCCGCGCGCGTGCGTCGTGGCGGACGTACATCAGGTCGACGAACTCGGGCTCCCCGCACAGGTCCAGGTAGTCGGCCCCGGTGTCCGCGCAGGCCGCGACCAGCTCCTCGCCGTAACGGCCGTACGGACCGACGGTGGACGCCACCACGCGCGCGTGCTCGGCGAGGGCGCGGATCGAGGCCGGGTCCGTGACGTCGGCACGCAGGAGGCCGACCTCCGAGCCGCCCGGCAGCCGCTCGCGCAGCGCCCGCAGCCTGTGTTCGTCACGGGCCGCCACCGCCCAGCGCAGGCCCTCGGGGGCGTGTGCGGCCAGGTACTCGGCGGTGAGCTCGCCGACGAACCCGGTGGCCCCGAAGAGGACGAGGTCGTAGGGACGGTCCGCGGAGGGACGGTCGGTCGATTTCAGCCTGCTCATGACACCTCTTGGTGGTCGAACCCGCGCCGTTGTCGGTGGCTGAGGCTAGCGTGAAGGGTGCGGACGCACCCCCACCGGGTATCTTGACTAAGCGCTTGCTCGTCCACTCTTGTGCCCAGTGGAACGTGTTCTTAGCATCATCGGTGTTACATCAGTTGTGTCACACGACTCCATCGGACCGGGGGCGACATGACCACGGCAGGGACGCCAGGACAGGGCCCGCTCTCCGGTGTGCGCGTGGTCGAGCTGGCCGGCATCGGACCGGGTCCGTTCGCCGCGATGCTCCTCGCCGACCTGGGCGCCGACGTGGTCCGCGTCGACCGGCCCGGCGGCCCGGGGCTGGCGATCGACCCCGCGTACGACGTCACCAACCGCAACAAACGCTCGGTGCTCGTCGACCTGAAGTCCCCGGACGGCCCCGCCCGGGTCCTCGGTCTCGCCGCCCGGGCCGACATCCTCGTCGAGGGCTACCGCCCCGGCGTCGCCGAGCGCCTCGGTGTCGGTCCCGCGGACTGCCACGCCCGCAACCCCCGATTGGTCTACGGCCGGATGACCGGTTGGGGCCAGGAGGGACCGCTGGCCCACCGCGCCGGGCACGACATCGCGTACATCGCCCTCACCGGCACCCTCGGCATGATCGGCCGACCCGACGAACCCCCGGCGGTACCCGCCAACCTCCTCGGTGACTACGCGGGCGGTGCCCTCTACCTCGTCGTGGGCGTCCTGGCGGCGCTCCACCACGCGCGCACGACCGGCACCGGCCAGGTGGTGGACGCCGCCATCGTGGACGGCACCGCGCACCTCGCCGCGATGATCCACGGCATGCTGGCCGCGGGCGGCTGGCAGGACCGGCGCGCCGCCAACCTGCTGGACGGCGGCTGCCCGTACTACGGAACCTACGAGACCGCCGACGGCCGGTACATGGCGGTGGGCGCCCTGGAGCCGCAGTTCTACGCCGAGTTCCTCGGCCTGCTCGGCGGCCTGGAGGGCCTGGCCGACGCCCGCAAGGACTGGACCCGCTGGGACGAGCTGCGCGAGCGGGTCGCCGCCCGCTTCAAGGCACGCACCCGGGACGAGTGGACGGCGGTCTTCGAGGGGTCCGACGCCTGTGTGGCCCCCGTGCTGTCCCTGGGGGAGGCCCCGCACCACCCCCATCTGGCCGCCCGCGCCACCTTCACCGAGCACGGCGGCATCACCCAGCCGGCCCCCGCCCCCCGCTTCTCCGCGACCCCCACGAGCGTGCGCACCGCCCCCGCGCAACCGGGCGCCCACACCATCGAGGTGGCCCACGACTGGGCGGTACTCACTCTGTTCACCGCCGACCCCCGCGAGGACGGCGACCCCCGCGAGGACGGCGACCCCCGCGAGGACGGCGACCCCCGCGAGGACGGCGACCCCCGCGAGGACGATGACAAGGACACCGGCTGATGGAGCTCTCGACCTTTCTCGACTACGCGGGGGACCCGCGCCGAGCCGCGGACCAGGCGGCCGCGCTGGAGGCGGCGGGCCTCGACGCGGTCTGGGTCGCGGAGGCGTACGGCTTCGACTCGCCCACCGTCATGGGCTACCTGGCCGCCCGCACCGAACGGATGAAGATCGGCTCCGCGATCCTCAACGTCTACTCGCGGACCCCCGCCCTCATCGCCCAGACGGCGGCCGGCCTCGACGCGATCTCCGGCGGCCGGGCGATCATCGGCCTCGGCGCCTCAGGACCCCAGGTGGTCGAGGGCTGGCACGGTAAGCCCTACGACAAGCCGCTCGGCCGCACCCGCGAGACCATCGAGCTGACCCGGCGGATCCTGCGCCGCGAAACCATCGACCACCACGGCATCACCGACATGCCGCTTCCGGGCGGCCTCGGCAAGCCACTGAAGATCCTCACCAAGCCGGTCCGCCCCGAGGTCCCGCTCTACGTCGCCTCCCTCGGCCCCGCCAACGTCCGGATGACCGCCGAGATCGCCGACGGCTGGCTGCCCACCCTGTTCATCCCGGAGAAGGCCCGGGACGTCTGGGGGACCCCGCTCGGCCAGGGCGCCGCCCGGCGCGACCCGGCCCTCGGCGAGCTGAAGATCGTCGCCGGCGGACTGCTGGCCATCGGCGAGGACGCGGCCGCCGCCCGCGACCTCGCCCGCCCCAGGATCGCCCTCTACGTCGGCGGCATGGGCGCGCCCGGCAAGAACTTCTACAACGACCTCGCCGTCGCCTACGGCTACGAGAAGGAGGCCCGGCTCATCCAGGAGCTGTACCTCGACGGCCGGCACCGGGACGCCGCGGCGGCCGTACCGGACGAGTTCTGCGAGCTCATATCCCTGTGCGGCCCCGAAGGCTACGTCCGCGAGCGCATCGAGGCCTTCCGCGAGGCCGGCGTGACCATGCTGGACGTCACCCCCGTCGGCCCGGACCCGGCCCGCCTGGTCGAGACCGTCAAGAACTGGCTCTGACCCCACCCTCGCCCTGCGTGAACCCTCGTTGAAAGGCTTGTCAGTGAGCACCGAAGCGTATGTGTACGACGCGATCCGCACCCCGCGCGGCCGCGGCAAGGCGAACGGCGCCCTGCACGGTACGAAGCCCATCGACCTGGTCGTCGGACTCATCCACGAGCTCCGGGGCCGCTTCCCGGGCCTCGACCCCGCCGCCATCGACGACATCGTGCTCGGTGTCGTCGGCCCGGTCGGCGACCAGGGCTCCGACATCGCGCGGATCGCCGCCATCGCCGCCGGACTGCCCGACACCGTGGCAGGCGTCCAGGAGAACCGCTTCTGTGCCTCCGGCCTCGAGGCGGTCAACATGGCGGCCGCCAAGGTCCGCTCCGGCTTCGAGGACCTCGTCCTCGCCGGCGGCGTCGAGTCGATGTCCCGGGTGCCGATGGCCTCGGACGGCGGCGCCTGGTTCAACGACCCGATGACCAACCTGGCCGTCAACTTCGTCCCGCAGGGCATCGGCGCCGACCTGATCGCCACCATCGAGGGCTTCTCACGGCGGGACGTCGACGAGTACGCCGCGCTCTCCCAGGAGCGCGCGGCCACCGCCTGGAAGGAGGGCCGATTCGACCGCTCCGTGGTCCCGGTGAAGGACCGCGCCGGCCTCACCGTCCTCGACCACGACGAGCACCTGCGGCCCGGCACCACCGCCGACTCCCTCGCCAAGCTGAAGCCCTCCTTCGCCGACATCGGCGAACTCGGCGGCTTCGACGCGGTCGCCCTGCAGAAGTACCACTGGGTCGAGAAGATCGACCACGTCCACCACGCGGGCAACTCCTCCGGCATCGTCGACGGCGCCTCCCTGGTCGCCATCGGCTCCCGGGAGATCGGCGAGCGCTACGGCCTCACCCCGCGGGCGCGGATCGTCTCGGCGGCCGTCTCCGGCTCCGAACCGACCATCATGCTCACCGGCCCCGCCCCGGCCACCCGCAAGGCCCTCGCCAAGGCCGGTCTCACCATCGACGACATCGACCTGGTCGAGATCAACGAGGCGTTCGCGGCGGTCGTGCTGCGCTTCGTGAAGGACATGGGCCTGTCCCTGGACAAGGTCAACGTCAACGGCGGCGCCATCGCGCTCGGCCACCCGCTGGGCGCCACCGGCGCGATCATCCTCGGCTCGCTCGTCGACGAGCTGGAGCGCCAGGACAAGCGCTACGGCCTCGCCACGCTGTGCGTGGGCGGCGGCATGGGCATCGCCACCATCGTCGAGCGCGTCTGAAACCCCCGGCGGAACCAACAGACCTCACGGAGACACGAGCCATGACCGAGAGCACCACCATCCGCTGGGAACAGGACGACACCGGCGTCGTCACCCTCGTCCTCGACGACCCCGACCAGTCCGCCAACACCATGAACGCGGCCTTCGTCGAGTCCCTCGCCGCCGTCGCCGACCGGCTGGAGGCCGAGCAGGACTCGATCCGGGGGATCGTCCTCACCTCCGCCAAGAAGACCTTCTTCGCCGGCGGCGACCTGCGTGACCTCATCCGGGTCACCCCCGAGACCGCCCAGGACCTCTTCGACGGCGGCCTCGCGGTCAAGCGCAACCTGCGCCGGATCGAGACCCTCGGCAAGCCGGTCGTCGCCGCCATCAACGGCGCGGCCCTCGGCGGCGGCTTCGAACTCGCCCTCGCCTGCCACCACCGCGTCGCCCTCGACACCCCCGGCACCAGGATCGGCTGCCCCGAGGTCACCCTCGGCCTGCTCCCGGGCGGCGGCGGAGTCGTCCGCACGGTACGCCTGCTCGGCATCGCCGACGCCCTGCTGAAGGTCCTCCTCCAGGGCACCCAGTACAACGCCACGCGCGCGCTGCAGAACGGCCTCGTCCACGAGGTGGCCGCCACCCCGGAGGAAATGCTGGCCAAGGCGCGCGCCTTCATCGACGCCCACCCCGAGTCACAGCAGCCCTGGGACAGGCCGGGCTACCGGATCCCCGGCGGCACCCCCGCCAACCCCAAGTTCGCCGCCAACCTGCCCGCGTTCCCGGCGACCCTGCGCAAGCAGACCAACAACGCGCCCTACCCGGCGCCGCGCCGCATCCTCGCCGCCGCCGTCGAGGGCAGCCAGGTCGACTTCGAGACCGCCCAGGTCATCGAGGCCCGCTACTTCGTGGAGCTGGCCGCCGGACAGATCTCGAAGAACATGATCCAGGCGTTCTTCTTCGACCTCCAGGCCGTGAACTCCGGCGCCAACCGCCCGCAGGGCATCGAGCCCCGCAAGGTCACCAGGGTCGCCGTGCTCGGCGCGGGGATGATGGGCGCCGGGATCGCCTACTCGTGCGCCCGCGCGGGCATCGACGTCGTCCTCAAGGACGTCTCGATCGCCGCCGCGCAGAAGGGCAAGGACTACTCCGAGAAACTGTGCGCCAAGGCCGTGGCCAAGGGCCGTACCAGCCAGGAGAAGGCGGACGCGCTGCTCGCCCGGATCACGCCCACCGCGGACCCGCAGGACCTCGCCGGCTGCGACGCCGTGATCGAGGCCGTCTTCGAGGACACCGCCCTCAAGCACAAGGTCTTCCAGGAGATCGAGTCCGTCGTCGCCCCCGACGCGCTGCTCTGCTCCAACACCTCCACGCTGCCCATCACCGCCCTCGCCGAAGGTGTCGAGCGCCAGGCCGACTTCATCGGGCTGCACTTCTTCTCGCCCGTCGACAAGATGCCGCTCGTCGAGATCATCAAGGGCGAGCGCACCGGCGACGAGGCCCTCGCCCGCGCCTTCGACCTGGTCCGGCAGATCAGCAAGACGCCGATCGTCGTCAACGACTCGCGCGGCTTCTTCACCTCCCGGGTGATCGGCCACTTCATCAACGAGGGCGTCGCCATGGTCGGCGAGGGCATCGAGCCCGCGTCGGTCGAGCAGGCGGCGGCCCAGGCCGGCTACCCGGCCAAGGTGCTCTCCCTGATGGACGAGCTCACCCTCACCCTGCCCCAGAAGATCCGCCGTGAGTCGAAGCGGGCCGTCGAGGAGGCGGGCGGCACCTGGCAGGCGCACCCGGCGGAGGCGGTCGTGGACCGCATGGTCGACGAGTTCGGCCGCCCCGGCCGCAGCGGGGGAGCGGGCTTCTACGACTACGCCGAGGACGGCAGCCGCACCGCCCTGTGGCCCGGTCTCCGCGAGCACTTCACCAAGCCGGGCCACGAGATCCCGTTCCGGGACATGCAGGAGCGGATGCTCTTCGCCGAGGCGCTGGACACCGTCCGCCTGCTGGAGGAGGGCGTCCTCACCTCGGTCGCGGACGCCAACATCGGCTCGATCTTCGGCATCGGCTTCCCGGGCTGGACCGGCGGCGTCCTCCAGTACGTCAACGGCTACGAGGGCGGCCTCGCGGGCTTCGTGGCCCGCGCGCGCGAACTCGCCGAGACCTACGGCGAGCGCTTCACACCGCCCGCGCTGCTCCTCGCCAAGGCGGAGAAGGGGGAGACCTTCACCGACGCCCGCTGACGTCCGGGTCCGCACCGGGCTCGCCGCCCTCCTGAGGGGCGGCGAGCCACTGGTGCACCTCCGCCCGGAGCGACCGCTGGAACGTGGTCAGCAGTGCCTGCACCACCAGCGGCCGCATGTGGGCGGAAAGAGACTTCACGTCCTCCTCGGCCCGCTCCGCGACCTCCGCCCGCAACAGCTGGGACAGCTCGTGGGCCGCCGCCCGCGAGTGCTCGATCAGGACCGTGCGCGCGGCCAGGATCGCCTTCTCGGACAGCGGCACGTCGAGAAGCCGCACGGCCAGCCGGAACAGACCGGGGTCGACGCGGTAGGCGTCGCCGTCGGGCCGTACGACGTCCATGGCGACGAGCCGCTCGACGTCCGGCCCGTCCAGCGGGCGCCCGGCCCGGCGCCGCAGTTCCGCCGCGGTCACCGTCTCCTCGGCGTCCGGGGCCCAGGAGGCGACCGCGGCGCGGTGGATGGCCAGGTCGTCGTCGCTCAGGCCCGGCGGCAGCTGCCGCAGATAGCGTTCGATCGCCGCCAGCGTCATGCCCTGGTGCTGCAACTCCTCGATCAGCGCCAGCCTGGCCAGGTGCTCCCGTCCGTAGTGCCCCACCCGGCGGGGACCGATCACCGGCGGCGGGAGCAGCCCCCTGGTGCCGTAGAACCGGACCGTGCGGACCGTGGTACCGGCCCGCGCGGCCAGTTCGTCGATCGTGAGCGCGGGCGGGCCGGACTCGCCGTCGGTGTCGGTCGTCATGTGCAGCAGTATCGCTGTCACACCGGTACTGCGACACAGTGAGAAGTCCCGCTTTGTGATCCACGTCATCGCATGTGCCCGGGGCCCGGGGGAAGGTTGCGCCTTGGTCTGTGCACCCACCGAGCGCGCCGACCGAGTACGTCCGGACAGCCGAGCGCGATCCGCTCGGGCGCACCAGAGAGTGGACCCACCTGTGAGCAAGGACGCCGTCGACACGGCACAGGCCGTCGCCACCCGGACCGACGCGGCACGGACGCCCGCGGACGCGGGCGACGCCGGCTACAGCAAGGACCTCAAGCACCGCCACGTCAACATGATCGCCATCGGCGGTGCGATCGGAACCGGCCTCTTCCTGGGCGCCGGCGGACGCCTGCACAACGCCGGCCCGGCGCTCGCCCTCGCCTACCTGGTCTGCGGCGTCTTCGCCTTCTTCGTGGTCCGGGCCCTCGGCGAGCTGGTCCTGTACCGCCCCTCCTCCGGATCCTTCGTGTCGTACGCGCGCGAGTTCCTCGGTGAGAAGGGTGCCTACGTCGCCGGCTGGATGTACTTCCTCAACTGGTCGACGACCGGTATCGCCGACATCACCGCGATCGCGCTCTACACGCACTACTGGAGCATGTTCACGAGCATCCCCCAGTGGACGCTCGCGCTGATCGCCCTGGCCGTGGTGCTCGCGGTGAACCTGATCTCCGTGAAGATCTTCGGAGAGATGGAGTTCTGGTTCGCGATCGTCAAGGTCGCCACCCTGGTCGGCTTCATGCTGGTCGGCATCTTCCTGCTGGCCACCCGGCACAAGGTCGACGGCACGACCCCGGGCCTGAGTGTCATCACCGACCACGGCGGGATCTTCCCGCACGGCCTGATGCCGGTCGTCCTGGTCATGCAGGGCGTGATCTTCGCGTACGCGGCCCTGGAACTCGTCGGCGTCGCGGCCGGCGAGACCGCCGAGCCGGAGAAGGTCGTGCCGCGCGCGGTGAACTCGATCATGTGGCGCGTCGGACTCTTCTACGTCGGTTCGGTCGTCCTCCTGGCCCTGCTGCTCCCCGGCTCGGTCTACTCGGCCGACGAGAGCCCGTTCGTCACGGTCCTCTCCAAGATCGGCATCTCCGGCGCGGGTGACGTGATGAACCTGGTGGTCCTCACCGCCGCGATGTCCTCCCTCAACTCCGGCCTGTACTCGACGGGCCGCATCCTGCGCTCGATGGCGGCGGCGGGCTCCGCCCCGAAGTTCACGGCCCGCATGAACCGCAGCCAGGTCCCCTACGGCGGCATCCTGCTGACGTGCGCGGTCTGCGTGCTCGGCGTCGGGCTGAACTACCTGATGCCCAGCCAGGCCTTCGAGATCGTGCTGAACGTGGCCTCCCTCGGCATCGTCAGCACCTGGGTGATCATCATGCTCTGCCACCTGGTCTTCGTCCGCCGGGCGAAGGCGGGCCTGGTCGAGCGCCCGTCGTTCCGCCTCCGCTTCAGCCCCTACACAGAGCTGGCCACGATCGCCTTCCTGCTGCTCTGCCTCGGCATGATGGGGAACGACCCGGAGGTCGGCCGCAAGACCCTCCTGCTCATCCCGGTGATCGCCGCACTCCTGGTGGCGGGCTGGTTCGGCGTTCGCGGCCGGGTCGCCCAGCGGTCCCACCAAAAGTAGCAGGTCAGCGCCACTGTCAGTGGCGTCGCCTAGGGTGGCGTCATGTCGGAGATCACGTACATCCGGGGGGACGCCACCGCGCCGTCGGGCAAGGGCGTCAAGGTGATCGCCCATGTCTGCAACGACCTGGGGGGCTGGGGCAAGGGCTTCGTCCTGGCGGTCTCGCGCCGCTGGCCGGAGCCGGAGAAGGCGTACCGGGCCTGGCACCGCGACCGCGCGCACAACGACTTCGCGCTCGGCGCGGTCCAGCTGGTCCGCGCCGACCGCTACACATGGGTGGCCAACATGATCGGCCAGCGCGGCACCAGAACGGGCAGCAAGGGCGTCCCGGTCCGCTACGAGGCGATCGACACGGCGCTGGCCACCCTGGCCGACCGAACCCTCGAACTCGGCGCGTCCGTCCACATGCCGCGCATAGGCTGCGGCCTGGCCGGCGGCAAGTGGTCCCGCATCGAGCCCCTGATAAACGAACGCCTGCTGTCTCGCGGAATCCCGGTCACGGTCTACGACTACGGCACCTAGGCGCCCCTTCAGGGGCGCTGGGGGTACCCCCGGCCGAAGGCTGGGGGAGGAACTGCGCGACCAGCCACAACAGGCCCGCAGCCCCCCCGCGTACCGAACCCGGCACCCCCTCAGTGCACGTAGTTCGTGGCCTCGATCTTCTTCCAGGATTTCGGCTGCACCGGAGCCACCGCGGCCGCGCCCCTGAAAGAAGCAGCCGCCGGCTTCGTCGGCTCGAACAGCCACGCGTCGAACAGCGCGCCCAGCGACTTCCCCGACACCTTCTCGGCGTACTCCTCGAAGTCCCCGACCGACGCGTTCCCGTACGCGTGCTCCTTCGGCCACCCCTTCAGGATCGCGAAGAACGCGTCGTCACCGACCGCGTTCCGCAGCGCCTGCACGGCCAGCGCCCCCCGGTCGTACACGGCGATGTCGAACTGGTCGTCGGGACCGGGATCCCCCGGCTTGACCGTCCAGAACGCGTCGTCGGCCGGATGCGACGCGTACACGTAGTCGGCGAGCTCCTGCGTCGTCCCCTCGCCCTCGTGTTCCGACCACAGCCACTGCGCGTACCGAGCGAACCCCTCGTTGAGCCAGATGTCCTTCCAGCCCTTGAGGGAGACGTCGTCCCCGTACCACTGGTGGGCCAGCTCGTGCACGACCACCGAGGTGTTGGAGCCGTTCGCGAACTGCTTCGGGCTGTAGTACACCCGGGTCTGCGTCTCCAGCGCGTAGCCGGTGGTGGTGTTCGGCACGTACCCGCCGGCCGAGGCGAACGGATACGGCCCGAAGTAGCCGGAGAGCCAGTCCACCAGCTCCCCGGTGCGCTCCACGCTCGCCCGTGCCGCCCCGTCGTTGTCCCCGAGGTCCTTGCTGTAGGCGTTGACGACCGGCACCCCGCCCTCGGATGTGCTGCTGGTGATGTCGAACTTCCCGACCGCCAGCGTGGTCAGGTAGGTCGCCTGCGGTTTGTTCTGCCGCCAGTTGTAGCGGGTCCAGCCCAGCTTCGAACTCGTCGACTGGAGCAGACCGTTGGAGATGACCTGGGTGCCGTCGGGGACGGCCACGGACACGTCGTAGGTCGCCTTGTCGAGTGGGTGGTCGTTGCTCGGGTACCACCACCAGGCCGCCTCGGGCTCGTCCGCCGCGACCGCGCCGTCCGGGGTGCGGTGCCACGTGTTGAAGCCGTACGCGGTCTTGGTCGACGGCACCCCGCTGTAGCGGACGACGACGGTGATCGGCGTGCCCTTCGCGAGCGGCGACTTCGGCGTGATCACCAGCTCGTGCTGACCGGAGGTGGTGAAGGCGGCCTGCGTCCCGTTGACCCGCACCTCGCTCACGTCCAGCAGGAAGTCCAGGTCGAAGCTGGACAGATCCTGCGTGGTCCGTGCCAGGATCGTGGCCGTTCCGGCCAGTTCATCGGTGGCCGGCTGGTACTGCAGGCGCAGGTCGTAGTGGGAGACGTCGTAGCCGCCGTTGCCGTAGTACGGGTAATAGGGGTCGCCGATCCCCGGCGCGCCGGGGCTGTAACTCGCCGCCGAGGCCGGGATCGCCAGCAGCAGGGAGGCCGCCGCGAGGACGCCCGGCGCGAAGATTCTGCGGTGCAAGTGAACTCCAGTTCGGTAGGGGGCCGGGGCGCCCCGCCACAGCGGGCCGGGACGCCACGTCGACGGAGCATGCATCTGGTGGACGGAGCACGTGCCTGTTCGGAGCCTATTCACTCCCTGTGACCCCTGGCCTGTCCATGGCCCCTGCTGTCACACGATCGCCATTCAGCCGTCATCCGATCCGACGGCGCCTCAGGCGCCCCCTTCTGCACGGGAGTTGACCGGGGTAGCGTCCGCCGCATGTCGATTCGTACGCGCTTCACGATCTGGAGACCGTTCGCCGTGGCGGCCGTCGCGGCCCTGATCGCCGCCTTCCTCACCCCGGCCACGGCCCAGGCCGCCGGTAACCCCCGGGAGAGCCGGCCCGTCTACTCGTACGCCCACGCCATCCGCGAGGCGGTCTGGGTGGACACCGGACTCGACTCCGACGGCGACGGGAAGACCGACCGCGTCGCCGCCGACATCGTCCGCCCCGCCGAACCCGCCGCCCAGGGCCGCAAGGTGCCGGTCATCATGGACGCCAGCCCCTACTACTCGTGCTGCGGCCGGGGCAACGAGAGCCAGCTCAAGACGTACGACGCCCACGGGAACATCGTCCGGATGCCGCTGTTCTACGACAACTACTTCGTACCGCGCGGCTACGCCGTCGTCGGCGTCGACCTGGCCGGCACCAACCGCTCGGACGGCTGTGTCGACGTGGGCGGCCGCTCGGACATCCGGTCCGCGAAGGCCGTCGTCGACTGGCTGAACGGCCGGGCCAAGGCGTACAGCAGCCGCACCGGCACCACCACCGTCAGGGCGACCTGGACCAACGGCCGCACCGGCATGATCGGCAAGAGCTGGGACGGCACCATCGCCAACGGTGTCGCCGCGACCGGCGTGAAAGGCCTGAAGACGATCGTCCCGATCAGCGCCATCTCCTCCTGGTACGACTACTACTTCGCCCAGGGCGCCCCGCTGTACGACTCGGGACCCGACTGGCTCGCCGACGCGGTGGAGAGCGACGCGGCCCACGCCTCGTGCGCCGCCGTCCAGCGGAAGCTGGCCGCCGGCGCCCCGCGCAGCGGCGACTGGACCGGCCTGTGGACCGAGCGGGACTACGTCAAGGACGCGGCCAAGGTGAAGGCCAGCGTGTTCCTCGTGCACGGCATGCAGGACCTCAACGTCCGCACCAAGCACTTCGGCCAGTGGTGGGACGCCCTCGCGAAGAACGGCGTCCGGCGCAAGATCTGGCTCTCCCAGACCGGCCACGTCGACCCCTTCGACTACCGGCGCGGCGCCTGGGTCGACACCCTGCACCGCTGGTTCGACCACGAACTCCTCGGCTACGACAACGGGATCGACCACGAGCCGATGGCCGACGTCGAACGCCACCCCGACCAGTGGGTGACCTCCGCCGTGTGGCCGCCGCGGGGTACCCGGGCCACCACCCTGCGTCCCGCCGCGGGCACCCAGGCGGGCGTCGGCACCCTCGGCCTGCGCACGGGCACCGGCACCGAGACCTTCACCGACGACCCGCGGCAGAGCGAGACCGACTGGGCGGCCCGGATCGCCACCCCGACCCCGGACAAGGCCGGCTTCCTCACCGCGCCGCTCACGCACGACGTGCGGCTGTCCGGTTCCTCCACGGTCACGGTCACCGCCACCCCGACCACCTCGACGGCCCACCTGACCGCCGTCCTGGTCGACCTCGGCCCGGACACCATCCGGGACTACTCCGACGCGGCCGAGGGCATCACCACGCTCACCGACCGCACCTGCTGGGGCGCGAGCACGGCCGGTGACAGCGCCTGCTTCCTGAGGACCGCGGCGAAGACCAAGGCCGTCGACTACACCGTCTTCAGCCGCGGCTGGGCCGACCTCGGCACCTACGCCGACCCCGGCAGGGGCGTCCCGCTCACCCCGGGCAGGGCGTACACGATCACCGTCGACCTCGCGGCCACCGACCACGTCGTAGCGAAGGGACACCGGCTGGCGCTGATCGTCGCGGGCACGGACAAGGACCTCATCGATCCGCCGTCCACCAGCCCGACGCTCACCCTGGACCTGTCCCGTACGGCGGCCAGGGTCCCGCTGGTCGGCGGCCCGGCCGCGTTCGCCGGCGCCACCACCGCCCGCTGGAGCGCCCCCACGACGGGTCTCCTGGGCGGCGTGCGCGCCCCGCGCACCACCCACCGCGTCCCGGCGAGCTGAGCACCGGGGCCTCGGAAGAAAGCGGTGC
Organism: Streptomyces sp. NPDC006655; assembly: GCF_040703965.1. Classification (NCBI taxonomy): domain Bacteria; kingdom Bacillati; phylum Actinomycetota; class Actinomycetes; order Kitasatosporales; family Streptomycetaceae; genus Streptomyces; species Streptomyces sp. NPDC006655. Next base: position 22,040 of record NZ_JBEYJU010000059.1, read on the forward strand.
TAGGCAGCCGGTTTGGTGTCCACCAGGCCGGCCGCCTCCCGGGCGCACCCCCAGGCCACCGTGACCCCGGCCCCGCCGTGCCCGTAGTTGTGGACCAGCAGCCCGCCGTCCGGACGGGGTTCACGGGCCAACCGGACCGCTCCCCGGTACGGCCGCAGCCCCACCCGGTGCGCCAGGACCCGGGCCCCGGCGATCTCCGGCCGTACCGCCGCGCACCGCGCCACGATCCCGGCCGCGACGGCCGGATCCGGCTCCAGGGACCAGCCGTCCTCCTCCGCCGTGCCCCCGAGCAGCAAACCGCCCGGCTGCGGGAAGAAGTAGGCGGACGCACCCCCTTCGACCTCGTCGACGGACGTGTACCAGGTCGTGATCCCCGGGTTCTCCACCACGACCAGCTGTCCGCGCACCGGACGCACAGCGGGATCCGGCACCAGCGAACGAGCGCCGAGCCCGGTGCAGTTGACCACGACCGGCGCGGGCACCTCGTGCAGCCCGCGCACCTCCCGCTCCTCCACCGTCCCACCCGCCCGCTCCAACCGCGCCCGCAACCAGGCCAGATGGACCGGCATGTCGATCAACGGCAGTCGTGCCGCGACCCCTTCGTCGGTGTCGCTGAGCCCCGGCACCCGCGCCGCCCAGGGACCCACCTCGTCCAGCCGCAGCCCCCCGTGTACACCCTCGACCAGGCGTACGCCGGTCTCCTCCGGCCGCGCCGCCAACTCCTCGTACACCACGAGGGAGGCCAGCGCCCATTCCCCGACCAGTGCCTCCGGTTCGATGCGGTACGGCCACCACAGCGCACCGGCGACCGCCGAGGTCGTACGCCCACCGGTCTCCCGCGCCCACACCCGCACCCGGCGGCCGCCCTCGGCCAGCACCACCGCCGTGGTCAGCCCGACCACCCCGGCACCGACCACGGTCACTTCGTCGCTCAGCTCGTACGCCACGACGCGACGGTAGCCGAAGATGTCATGCCGCGCTCAGAACGTCCCGCTCTGGGGATACTCACAGCATGTCTGCCGCATACGCGACCTTCGGCCTGGCCCCGGCGACGCGCGCCGGCGGTGTCCGCGCCGACGGCGGCTACCAGCTCCACCGGGACTTCGTGGACTTCATCGTCGACGGCCGCCCGCTGCTGTTCCAGCTCTCCGATCTGGACGCCGTCTCCCCGCTCGCCTCCGACGTCCCGCCCGCGATCTTCACCGCCCAGGTCCGCTGCCTCTTACTGGAGGCCGAACCGCCGCTGCCCGGCGACCGGTACGTCATCTACGGCTGCCCCGAGTGCGAGGACCTGGCCTGCGGCGCGGTCACCGCGCTCATCGAACGGGACGGCGACGACTACGTCTGGCGCGACTTCGCCTGGCAGACCGGACCGCACGCCGACCTGGAGCTCAACGGCTACCGCGGCATCGGCCCGTTCCGCTTCCACGGTCCCGGCTACCGTGAGGCCCTCGGCGCCCTCCTGGCGGACTCCGGCCCGCCGGCCGCCCGCCGCGTCCTGCTGATCGGCGCCCGGGTCGCCCTCTTCGCCAGGCTGGCCGCCGCCCTGCGCACCATCGGCATCGGCGCCGACATCACCCGTGACGCCGACGGCGTCCCCGCCGAGGAACTCCGCTGCTACGGCGCCGTGGCCTTCGGCCCCACCGCCGGGGAGCCCGAACGAGCCGCCGTCCGCGAGGCGTTCGGCCGGGCGGGCGTGACGGTCGCGTACGTCGACGGGCTCGCCCCGATCGTCCCGCTCCTCGTCGCCCAGATCGAGCACGCGCTCGACCGCAGCCCGCTCCCGCAGCGCCGGCTCGCCCGCCTGGCCGTCGCCGCCGGCACCGCCGTCGCCGCCGGCACCGCGGTCGTCGAGGTCACCGCGCCCTGCCGGGTACGGCTCACCGCGTACCGGCTCGACCGGTTCTCCCGCCCCCGCGCCCACGAACTCTTCGACGGCGTCCTGGAACCCGGCAGCCACCGCGTCCCCCTCGACGGGAGACCGGCCAGAGGCGCGTCCTACGTCGTGGCCCGGACCACAGGCGGCGTCCTGGTGGCGGCGACGCCCCGCTGACCGGGCGAACGGGACGCGGAGCGCCCTGCCCGGACCATTAGGATCGGCCTTCTGATGACTGCCACCCTCGTCGCCAAGAACCTCGCCGCCGGGCACGGCGACCGCTCGCTCTTCTCCGGGCTCGACCTCGTCGTCGCACCCGGGGACGTGATCGGTCTGGTCGGTGCCAACGGCGCGGGCAAGTCCACCCTGCTCCGGCTGCTCGCCGGGCTCACCGCCCCCGAGCAGGGCGAGCTGCGGCTCTCCCCGCCGACCGCGACCGTCGGCCATCTGCCCCAGGAGCCGGAGCGGCGGCCGGGGGAGACCGTCCGCGCGTTCCTCGCCCGGCGCACCGGCGTCGCCGAGGCACAGCGCGTGATGGACGAGGCGACCCAGGCCCTGGTGGACGGCGCACCGGGCGCCGACGACGCCTACGGCGTCAGCCTGGAGCGCTGGCTCGACCTCGGCGGTGCCGACCTGGAGGAGCGGGCCGAGGAGGTCGCCGACTCGCTGGGCCTCGCCGTCGACCTGGACCAGCACATGACCGCCCTGTCCGGCGGCCAGGCGGCCCGCGCGGGTCTCGCCTCCCTGCTCCTGTCGCGGTACGACGTCTTCCTCCTCGACGAGCCCACCAACGACCTCGACCTCGACGGCCTGGAGCGGCTCGAACGCTTCGTGACCGGTCTGCGCGCGGGCACGGTCGTCGTCAGCCACGACCGCGAGTTCCTCACCCGCACGGTCACCAAGGTCCTCGAACTCGACCTCGCCCAGCGGCAGATCAACCTCTACGGCGGCGGCTACGACGCCTACCTGGAAGAACGCGACGTGGCCCGCCGGCACGCCCGCGAGGACTTCGAGGAGTACGCCGACAAGAGGGCCGCCCTCCAGGACCGGGCCCAGATGCAGCGCTCCTGGATGGACAAGGGCGTCAAGAACGCCCGGCGCAAGGCGTCCAACGACAACGACAAGATCGGCCGCAAGTTCCGCAGCGAGGCCAGCGAGAAGCAGGCCGCCAAGGCCCGCCAGACCCAGCGCATGATCGAACGCCTGGAGGTCGTGGAGGAACCGCGCAAGGAGTGGGAGCTGCGCATGGAGATCGCGGCGGCTCCGCGTTCGGGCGCCGTCGTGGCGACCCTGCGGGACGCCGAGGTACGGCGCGGCGACTTCACCCTCGGCCCGGTCTCCCTCCAGATCGACTGGGCGGACCGGGTCGCGGTCACCGGCGCCAACGGCGCGGGCAAGTCGACGCTGCTCGCCGCGCTGCTGGGCCGGGTGGAGCTGGACGCCGGGCACGCGGCCCTCGGCTCCGGCGTGCTGGTCGGCGAGGTCGACCAGGCTCGCAGGCTCTTCCACGGCACCGAGTCCCTGCTGGACGCCTTCTGCGCGGCGGTCCCGGACACCGAGCCGGTCGAGGTGCGCACCCTGCTGGCCAAGTTCGGCCTCAAACAGGACCATGTGCTGCGCCAGGCGGGCACGCTCTCCCCGGGCGAACGCACTCGCGCCGCCCTGGCGCTGCTCCAGGGCCGCGGCGTCAACCTCCTCGTCCTGGACGAGCCCACGAACCACCTGGACCTGCCCGCGATCGAACAACTGGAGTCCGCCCTCGACACCTACGAGGGCACCCTCCTCCTGGTCACCCACGACCGCCGCATGCTGGACGCGGTACAGGTCACCCGCCACCTGGAGCTGACCGCGGGCAAGGTCACGGAACGCTGAGCCCCGGAGCGGGCTTCGGGCCTGCCCAAGGGTGCAGGGAGCCGCGCGGCCGGACCGGACGGTCCCGCGGCTCCCCGGCACCTCACCGGGCCGCGGCTCCCGATGGAGTCGTCACCGCTTGCCGTTCTTCGGGTTCAGCAGGCCCGCGCGGCGCAACGCGTCGGCCATCGCGCTGTTCGCCGGGGCCGGGGCCGCCGCCCCCTGGCGGGAGCCGCCCCCCTGGCGCTGCTGCTGGCGCTGCTGCGGCGGACGTGCGCCGCCGCCGCGCTGCTGCCGGCGCTCACCGGCGGAGACCGGCGCCGCCTCGTCCTCAAGGCGCAGCGTCAGCGAGATCCGCTTGCGCGGGATGTCCACGTCGAGCACCTTCACCTTGACGATGTCACCCGGCTTCACCACGTCCCGCGGGTCCTTGACGAACGTCTTGGACATCGCCGAGACATGCACCAGACCGTCCTGGTGCACACCGACGTCGACGAACGCGCCGAACGCCGCCACGTTCGTGACGACCCCCTCCAGGATCATCCCGGAGGCCAGGTCGGAGATCTTCTCGACGCCTTCCTTGAAGGTGGCCGTCTTGAAGGCCGGACGCGGGTCACGCCCTGGCTTCTCCAGCTCCTTGAGGATGTCGGAGACCGTCGGCAGACCGAACGTGTCGTCCACGAAGTCCGTCGGCCGCAGGGAGCGCAGCACACCCGTGTTGCCGATGAGCGAGGCCACCTCCTGGCCGGACGTCTTCACCATGCGCCGTACGACGGGGTACGCCTCCGGGTGCACGCTCGACGCGTCCAGCGGGTCGTCGCCGCCGCGGATGCGCAGGAAGCCCGCGCACTGCTCGTAGGCCTTGGGGCCGAGCCGGGCCACGTTCTTCAGCTGGGCACGGGACGTGAACGGGCCGTTGGCGTCCCGGTGGTTCACGATGTTCTCGGCGAGCCCGGAGGTGATGCCGGAGACCCGCGCGAGCAGCGGCGCGGAGGCGGTGTTGACGTCCACCCCGACGCCGTTCACACAGTCCTCGACCACCGCGTCCAGCGAGCGCGACAGCTTCACCTCGGACAGGTCGTGCTGGTACTGGCCCACGCCGATCGACTTGGGGTCGATCTTCACCAGCTCGGCGAGCGGGTCCTGGAGACGGCGGGCGATGGAGACCGCGCCGCGCAGCGACACGTCCATGTCGGGCAGTTCCTGCGAGGCGAACGCGGACGCCGAGTACACGGACGCGCCCGCCTCCGACACCATCACCTTGGTGAGCTTCAGCTCCGGGTGCCGGGTGATGAGCTCACCGGCGAGCTTGTCGGTCTCACGGGACGCCGTGCCGTTGCCGATCGCGATCAGCTCGACCGCGTGCTCCTTGGCGAGGCGGGCGAGCTTGGCGATCGCCTCGTCCCACTTGTTGGCCGGGACGTGCGGGTAGATGACGTCGGTGGCGACGACCTTGCCGGTGGCGTCGACCACGGCGACCTTCACGCCGGTGCGGAAACCGGGGTCCAGACCCAGCGTCGCGCGGGTGCCCGCCGGGGCGGCCAGCAGCAGGTCGCGCAGGTTCGCCGCGAACACGTCGACCGCCTCGTCCTCGGCGGCCGTACGCAGCCGCAGCCGCAGGTCGATGCCGAGGTGGACGAGGATCCGGGTCCGCCAGGCCCAGCGGACCGTGTCCGACAGCCACTTGTCGGCGGGCCGCCCCCGGTCGGCGATCCCGAACCTGTGGGCGACGATCCCCTCGAACGAGGACGGCCCCTCGGTCGGCTCCTCCGGCTCCAGGACGAGGTCGAGGACGTCCTCCTTCTCACCGCGCAGCATCGCGAGGATCCGGTGCGAGGGCAGCTCGGTGAAGGGCTCCGAGAAGTCGAAGTAGTCGGCGAACTTCGCGCCCGCCTCCTCCTTGCCGTCCCGTACCTTCGCGGTGAGCCGGCCCCGCACCCACATGCGTTCGCGCAGCTCACCGATCAGGTCGGCGTCCTCCGAGAACCGCTCGGTGAGGATCGCGCGGGCCCCGTCCAGGGCGGCCTGCGGATCGGCCACGCCCTTGTCGGCGTCCACGAAGGTGGCGGCCGCGGTGAGCGGTTCCACCGTCGGGTCGCCGAGCAGCCCCTCGGCCAGCGGTTCGAGACCGGCCTCCCGCGCGATCTGCGCCTTGGTCCGCCGCTTCGGCTTGTACGGCAGGTAGATGTCCTCCAGCCGCGCCTTGGTCTCGGCGCCCCGGATCTGCGCCTCCAGCTCGTCGGTGAGCTTGCCCTGCTCCCGCACCGACTCCAGGATCGCGGTGCGCCGCTCCTCCAGCTCCCGCAGGTAGCGCAGCCGCTCCTCGAGCGTGCGCAGCTGCGCGTCGTCGAGCATCTCGGTCGCTTCCTTGCGGTAGCGGGCGATGAAGGGCACCGTCGAACCGCCGTCGAGCAGTTCCACGGCAGCCTTGACCTGCCGCTCCCGTACGCCGAGCTCCTCGGCGATCCTGCCTTCGATGGACCCTGGAACCAGGGACCCGGGTGTCGTCACGATCCCGTACCGCCTTCTCCACTGAGGTTGCGCCGCAATTGTGGCAGGTGACACCGACAACCGGGCCTCAGGGCGCCCCTTCCGCCGTGTCCGCCGCGACCGGCCGCCCGCCGCGCCCGGCCGCCGCGCCCGCGACCTGGCCCCGGCAGCGCTCGACTCAGCCCTTCGCGATCATCCCTTGCCGACGAGATCCGCCGGAAAGGCACCCGCCGCCACGGCCGCCGCGGCGAAGCCGCGCGCCAGCCCGGTCAGCCGGGCCACTCCGTCGGCCCCCAGGTGCTCGTACGGCGCCCGGTCGAGCCGGTCCGTCTGCGTCTCGATCTCCGCCCGCAGGGCCACTCCCGCCGCGGTCAGCTCGCCCGCCGCGTCCAGCAGCCCGCGCTCCCGGAGCCGTTCCCGGGCCGCCTCCCAGTCGTCCCGGCTCCAGCCGCGCGTGGCGAACACCCACTTCGGCCGCATGCCCTTGCCGGTCGCGGTGTGCGTGACCACCGCTTCGAGACCGTCGAGACCGGCCGCGACCAGCGTCGCGACGTGCCCGTCGCCGCGGTGCTCACGCAGCAGCGTCGTCGCGTGCCAGTAGGCGAGGTGCGGCTCCCCGGGCACCGGCAGGTCCGCGTGGGCCGAGTACAGCGGCCGTCCCGCGCGGGAGCACGCCTCGGTGGCGCGCAGCGCCAGTTCCGCCGCCTCGGCCATCGCGTCGCAGCCCACCGCGTCCGCACCGAGCAGCCGCCGCATCGACGCGTCGACGGCACGCGCGCGTGCGGCGAGCACGTCGTGCGGGGAGGCGGCCTCCCAGACGGCCGGCACGTGCCGGGCCACCAGCTCGTGCTTGTAGTTGTAGAACACGGCCGTCACCGTCCCGGCCCCGACCGGTCCCAACGCGGCAGCGCGCGCCGCGAAGTTGACGGCCCGCGGGTGGTTGACCCCGAGCGCGGCCAGTTCCTCGGCCAGCTCGGGGCTGAAGTAGTGCGTCGCGTGCAGGGAGTTGAGCAGGGTGTGGCAGCGGCGGCCGGCGAGCGGCTCCAGGGCGGTGGTAGTCATGGCGAGCACGCTACTGACTGGTCGGTACGGACTCCAGGGCCCCGGCGCGGCGAGCCGTCCTCGTCCGCCCCGTCGACGGCGTCCGGAGCCGCGCCGACACCGGCCCGAGAGCCGGTTCAGCCTCGGCGTGGGACCGACCACGTGAACCGCGGCGGACGGCGCTCCAGGAACGCGGTGACGCCCTCCGCGGTGTCGCCGCTGCCGCGGGCCTGCTCGGCCCAGTGGGCGTCGCGGTCCGTGCGGCCGTTCGCGAACTCCTTCGCGGCGGCCTGCGTCAGCTGGGAGCGCGCGGTCAGGATCCTGGTGAACTCGGCCACCCGCTTGTCCAGTTCGCCCTCCGGCAGCACCTCGTCCACCAGGCCGGTGCGCAGTGCCCGCTCGGTGCCGAGCAGCTCGCCCGAGAAGAGCAGGTACTTGGTGGTGGCCGGGCCGACGAGGGACACCAGACGGCGGGTGGCGGCGGCCGGGTAGACGATGCCGAGTCGGGCGGGTGTCACCCCGAACAGCGCGCCCTCCTCGGCGAACCGCAGGTCGCAGGCGGCGGCCAGCTGTGCGCCGCCGCCGACGCAGTGGCCGCGGATGGCGGCGAGGGTCGGCTTGGGGAACGCGGCGAGCGCCTCCTCGGCGGCGCCGGCGAGGGCCTGGGCCTCGGCGGCGGAACCCTGGAGGGTGGAGATGTCGGCGCCGGCGCAGAAGGTGGTGCCTTCGCCGGTGAGGACCAGTGCCCGCACGGCGGGGTCGGCGGCGAGTTCCCCGAGCAGGGGCGGAAGGGCCCGCCACATCGCCGCGGTCATCGCGTTGCGTTTGGTCGCGTTGCGCATCACTACGGTGGCAACGGCTTCTTCGACCCGGTGGGTGAGGCGGGGCTCCATGGTGCCGGATGGTATCCACGCGTCGCGCGGTTCCCCACGTCCCCAGGGGTTGCAGTACAACCCTAATAGTTCGCGAAGTCGGCTTTCGGCGGTTCAGCAAGCGGTCCCACAACTGACGTTGTCATACGCCAACGGTCAGATCCGTTCGATAGTTGCTGACTTGTGTTCAGTCATCCGGAGCGGAGCGGGTCGTTACCAACACTCGACGTGTGGTGACAATCGAGCGCGAGGGTGGCGACCGGACGATGGAGAACCACGGGCGCGGGCACGACCCGCGTCCAGAGGCGGGCGGCGAGCCGCCGCCGGATCCGCTGCCGTACGAGGGCGTCTGGCGGTTCACGGCCGCCGCCGTGGACGCCTCTGTCCCGCAGGCGCGCCGCGCCGTACGGGACCTGCTCCGGCGCCAGGGCGTCCCCGTCACGGAGGACCTGGTGTACGGACTGTTGCTGATCGTCTCCGAACTGGTCACCAACGCGGTCAAGCACGCGGCGGTGCTGTCGCCGGTGCTGGCCGTCGAGGTCGCCGTCGGCGCCGAGTGGGTGCGGGTGGCGGTGGAGGACAGCCACCCCTACCGCCCGACCGCCCTGGAGGCCGACCACGGTCAGACCGGCGGCCGGGGGCTGCTGCTGGTCCGGGAGGTAGCCCGGGAGGCGGGCGGGGTCGTGGACGTGGAGCACACGTCGAGCGGCGGCAAGGTGATCTGGGCCGCCCTGCCGCTCAAACCCGCGATGCTGTCGTGACGACGGGCCGGGTGCGGCCCCTCACCAGCCCGCGGACGCGCCCGTCAGCTCCCTGACCGCCGGACGGGCCGCGTCCAGCACGGTCATGAACCAGGCGGAGAAGGGCTCCTCGGCGTGCCGCTCGGCCAGCTCGGCGGCTGTCACGAACGCGGTCGCCTCGACCTCCTGGGTGTCCGGCACGAGCGGCGCCTGGACCATCCCGACGAACAGGTGGTTGAACTCCTGCTCGACCAGGCCGGAGGCCGGGTCCGGGTGGTTGTAGCGGACCGTGCCCGCCTCGGCGAGCAGGGACGGGGAGACGCCCAGTTCCTCGAAGGTGCGGCGGGCCGCCGCCGCGAAGGGCGCCTCACCGGGGTAGGGGTGGCCGCAGCAGGTGTTGGACCACACGCCGGGGGAGTGGTACTTGCCCAGTGCCCGCTGCTGGAGCAGCAGCCTGCCGTGCTCGTCGAAGAGGAAGACGGAGAACGCCCGGTGCAGCTGTCCGGGCGGCTGATGCGCGGCCAGCTTCTCCGCGGTGCCGATGGTCACACCCTTCTCGTCGACGAGTTCAAGCAAGATCGCGTCCGCGGTGCCTTCCGGCGTGCTGTGCGCCGCGGTGGCAGGTGTGATCGGCATACCCATCCTTCGCCTCGGTCCTGGCACCCCAAGTCTGCCGTACGAAACCGACACTTCCGACACTTCCCGTACGGGCACGCCGGAAGGGGGCCCGGTTGTTGATCGTGCCCTAAGCCTACGAACGGGAACCCTGCGGGCCCCAAGGGGTACCTGTTCGAGGACTCCTCGAACGCCAGGACGACGGTGGCGTCAGTGACAGAGCCGGGCCTCGTGCTCCGCGTGTCCGCTCGGCTCCAGCTGGAAGGTGCAGTGCTCCACGTCGAAGTGGTGGCCGAGGCAGCCCTGCAGTTCGTGCAGCATCTTCTCGTGGCCGATGGCGTTCAGTACGTCGGAGCGGACCACCACGTGCGCCGACAGCACCGGCATGCCGGAGGTGATCGTCCAGGCGTGCAGGTCGTGGACGTCCTCCACGCCGTCCAGCGCCAGGATGTGCGACCGCACCTCCGCCATGTCCACGTCCTTCGGAGCGGACTCCAGCAGGACGTCCAGGGTCTCGCGCAGCAGCTTCAGGGTCCTGGGCACGATCATCACGCCGATGACCAGCGAGGCGATCGGGTCGGCCGCCTGCCAGCCGGTGGTCAGGATCACCGCGGCCGAGATCAGCACCGCCAGCGAGCCCAGCGCGTCGGCCGCCACCTCCAGGAAGGCGCCGCGCACGTTCAGGCTCTCCGACTGGCCGCGCACCAGCAGCGTGAGCGAGATCATGTTGGCGACCAGGCCGATCGCTCCGAACACGATCATCTGACCGCCGTGTGTGTCGGCGGGCGTCAGGAACCGCTGGACCGCCTCGTAGAGGACGTAGCTGCCCACGCAGAGCAGCAGCAGGCAGTTGGCCAGGGCGGCGAGGATCTCCGCGCGGGCGAGGCCGAAGGTGCGGTTGGTGCTCGCCGGGCGGTTGGCGAAGTGGATCGCCAGCAGGGCCATGCCGAGGCCCAGGGCGTCGGTCGCCATGTGCGCCGCGTCCGCGATCAGCGCGAGCGAGTCGGCCACCAGGCCGCCGAAGATCTCGACCACCATCACTCCGAGCGTGATGGCGAGCGCGACCCGGAGCCGCCCGCGGTACGCCGCCGCGGCCGTGCCGGTGGCCGGCACGTGGCTGTGCGCGTGGCCGTGGTCGTGCCCTGCCCCCATGGGATCCGCCTCCTGTACTGGGCCCGGGTTGACAGTGAACTACGGGTGGGGGGTATCCGGCAACGCGGCAGTGAACACCGTTGTCATGTGCCCTGACCTGCGCAAACGAAACCAGGTCAGGGCACCCTCACTATGTCGCCAATGCCCGGTCTGCGAGCGCGGTTTGTGGCCCGGGGCCCGGATCACGGATGATGATCTCGGCAAAGGCCAGGCCGGTGCGCGCCGTCCGGGCCGTGAACGGCCGGTGAACAAGGAATCCTCACCATCCGCTAACCTCTGCCGAATGCCGTCCGGGGGCCACCAGCCACACCGTGCCCCATCACGCAGCAGGCGCCCGTGCGCCGCACCCAGGGAGTGAGTTCGGTTGTCGACCGCCATCGTCACCGGTCAGCCGGTCCCCGGATCGTCACTGGAGAGCGATCTACGGGCACTCGGCTTCGAGGTGCGCCCGGCCGCCGACGCGACCGACGCCGAGGCCGTGCTCGCGACCGTGCCCGCCGACCGGCGGGTGGCGGTGGTCGACGCCCGCTTCGTCGGTCACCCGCACGCCCTGCGCCTCGGTCTCACCGATCCGCGCTTCCCGCTCGCCGCGATCCCCGGCGCCGTCACCGCCCAGCCAGCCGCCCGTCACGCCCTCGCCCGGGCGCTGTCGCGTGAGGCCTCGGCGGGCGGCGGCACCGTGCTCGCCGTCGACGGCCTCGTCACCGCCCTGGACGCCGACGTCCACCGCCCCGAGCTGGGCAGCCTGGTCGCCGCCGTCCCCGCCGACCCGCAGGCCCGCAACGAGGCACGGCAGGCCGTCGCCGCCGTCGACGACGAGGCCGTACGCCTGAAGTCGGCCGTGAAGTCCCGCGACGGCTTCTTCACCACCTTCTTCATCAGCCCCTACTCCCGCTACGTCGCCCGCTGGTGCGCGCGCCGGGGGCTGACCCCCAACCAGGTCACCACCGCCTCCCTGCTCACCGCGCTGATCGCGGCGAGCTGCGCGGCCACCGGCACCCGGGCCGGGTTCGTGGCGGCGGGGGTCCTGCTCATCGCGTCCTTCGTGCTGGACTGCACCGACGGCCAGCTCGCCCGCTACTCCCTGCAGTACTCCACGCTCGGTGCCTGGCTGGACGCCACCTTCGACCGGGCCAAGGAGTACGCCTACTACGCCGGCCTCGCGCTGGGCGCGGCCCGCGGCGGCGACGACGTGTGGGCGCTGGCCCTCGGCGCGATGATCCTGCAGACCTGCCGGCACGTGGTCGACTTCTCCTTCAACGAGGCCAACCACGACGCCACCGCCAACACCAGCCCCACCGCCGCCCTCTCCGACCGGCTCGACAGCGTCGGCTGGACGGTCTGGGTGCGCCGGATGATAGTCCTGCCCATCGGCGAACGGTGGGCACTCATAGCCGTCCTGACGGCGGCCACGACCCCGCGGATCACCCTCTGCGTGCTGCTGGTCGGCTGCGCCCTCGCGGCCACGTACACCACGGCCGGGCGGGTGCTGCGGTCGCTGACCCGCAAGGCCAGGCGGACCGACCGGGCGGCGCGGGCGCTGGCGGACCTGGCGGACAACGGCCCGCTCGCCCGGCTCGCGGGTCGCCGTCCCTTCGGCCCTCCCCTCCTGGTGGCGCTGGGCGGCGCCGCCGTCCTCGCCGTCTCCCTCTTCTCCGGCGTCACCTGGGCCCCGGTCGTGGGCGCCCTCGTCTACGCCCTCACCTCCGGCCAGGCCCTCGCCCGCCCCCTCAAGGGCGCCCTCGACTGGCTGGTCCCGCCTCTCTTCCGCGCCGCCGAATACGGCACCGTCCTCGTCCTCGTCCTCGCGAGCAAAGCCGGGGTGAACGGAGCCCTTCCGGCGGCTTTCGGCCTGGTGGCCGCGGTCGCCTACCATCACTACGACACGGTGTACCGCATCCGCGGCGACGCCGGGGCGCCGCCGGCCTGGCTGGTACAGGTCATCGGGGGGCAGGAAGGGCGGACGCTGGCGGTCACCGTGCTCGCCGCGGTGCTCACCGCCGCGCAGTTCAAGGTCGCGCTCACGGTCCTCGCCGTGGCCGTGGCCGTGCTGGTGCTCGTCGAGAGCATCCGCTTCTGGGTGGCCGCTCACAAGCGCGGCGCGCCCGCCGTACACGACGAAGGAGAACCCGCATGATCGGCCTCGTGCTGGCGGCCGGCGCCGGACGGCGTCTGCGCCCCTACACCGACAGCCTGCCCAAGGCGCTGGTGCCGGTGGGGCCCGCGGGCATAGAGGACTCGATCACGGTGCTCGACCTGACCCTCGGCAACTTCGCCGAGATCGGCCTGACCGAGGTCGCGATCATCGTCGGCTACCGCAAGGAGGCCGTGTACGAGCGCAAGGCGGCCCTGGAGGCCAAGTACGGCCTCAGGCTCACCCTCATCGACAACGACAAGGCAGAGGAGTGGAACAACGCCTACTCCCTGTGGTGCGGCCGTGACGCCCTCAAGGACGGCGTGATCCTCGCCAACGGCGACACCGTGCACCCGGTCTCGGTCGAGAAGACACTGCTCGCCGCCCGCGGCGACGGCAAGCGGATCATCCTGGCCCTCGACACCGTGAAGTCCCTCGCGGACGAGGAGATGAAGGTGGTCGTCGACGCCGAGCGGGGCATGACGAAGATCACCAAGCTGATGGACCCGGCCGAGGCGACCGGCGAGTACATCGGCGTCACCCTCATCGAGGGCGACGCCGCGCCCGAGCTCGCCGACGCGCTCAGGACGGTCTGGGAGACCGACCCCCAGCAGTTCTACGAGCACGGCTACCAGGAGCTGGTCAACCGCGGCTTCCGGATCGACGTCGCGCCGATCGGCGACGTCCGGTGGGTCGAGATCGACAACCACGACGATCTCGCCAGGGGACGGGAGATCGCGTGCCAGTACTGACCCGGCTGATCCCCTCGCCGGTCGTCGTGGACATCCGCCCGGGTGCCCTCGACGACCTCGGCGGTGTGCTCGCCGACGAACGCATCTCGCACTCCGGGCGGCTCGCCGTCGCCGTCAGCGGCGGTTCCGGTACGAAGCTGCGCGAGCGCGTCTCGCCGAGCCTGCCCGGCGCCACCTGGTACGAGGTCGGCGGCGGCACCCTGGACGACGCGATCCGGCTGGCCGGCGACATCAAGGCCGGCCGCTACGACGCGGTCGTCGGCCTCGGCGGCGGGAAGATCATCGACTGTGCCAAGTTCGCCGCGGCACGGGTCGGCCTGCCGCTGGTAGCCGTGCCGACGAACCTCGCGCACGACGGCCTGTGCTCGCCGGTCGCCACCCTCGACAACGACGCGGGCCGCGGCTCCTACGGCGTGCCGAACCCGATCGCGGTCGTCATCGACCTCGACGTCATCCGGGAGGCCCCGGCGCGTTTCGTGCGCTCCGGGATCGGCGACGCCGTCTCCAACATCTCGGCGATCGCGGACTGGGAGCTGTCCCACCGCGTCAACGGCGAGAAGATCGACGGACTGGCGGCCGCGATGGCCCGGCAGGCCGGCGAGGCCGTGCTGCGCCACCCCGGCGGCATCGGGGAGAACGACTTCCTCCAGGTGCTCGCCGAGGCGCTGGTGCTCAGCGGCATCGCCATGTCGGTGTCGGGCGACTCCCGCCCGTCCTCCGGCGCCTGCCACGAGATCAACCACGCCTTCGACCTGCTGTTCCCCAGGCGTGCCGCGAGCCACGGGGAGCAGTGCGGGCTCGGCGCGGCCTTCGCGATGTACCTGCGCGGAGCCCACGAGCAGTCCGTGTCCATGGCCGAAGTGCTGCGCCGGCACGGACTGCCGGTGCTGCCGGAGGAGATCGGCTTCACCGTGGACGAGTTCGTCCGGGTCGTGGAGTTCGCTCCGGAGACCAGGCCCGGCCGCTACACCATCCTCGAGCACCTCGACCTCAAGACCCACCAGATCAAGGACTTCTACGTCGACTATGTCAAGGCCATCGGTAGCTGAACTCCGTCCGGTCGTGCACCCCGCTGGGGTCAAGGACCGGCGCAGCGGTGAGCACTGGATGGGACGCCTCTACATGCGTGAGGTGTCCCTGCGGGTGGACCGCTACCTGGTGAACACCAGGGTCACCCCCAACCAGCTCACGTACCTGATGACCGTCTTCGGCGTCCTCGCGTGCCCGGCCCTGTTGGTGCCGGGCGTCTGGGGCGCCGTGCTCGGCGTGGTGTGCGTCCAGATGTACCTGCTCCTCGACTGCGTCGACGGCGAGATCGCGCGCTGGAAGCAGCAGTACTCGCTCGGCGGGGTCTACCTCGACCGGGTCGGGGCCTACCTCACCGACGCGGCCGTCCTGGTCGGACTCGGGCTGCGCGCCGCCGACCTGTTCGGCAGCGGCCGTATCGACTGGCTGTGGGCCTTCCTCGGCACGCTGGGCGCGCTCGGCGCGATCCTGATCAAGGCCGAGACCGACCTGGTCGGGGTCGCCCGGCACCAGGCCGGGCTGCCGGTGGTCAAGGAGGCCGCCGCCGAGATGCGCTCCTCCGGGATGGCGCTGGCCCGCCGGGCCGCCGCCGCGTTCAAGTTCCACCGGCTGATCCTCGGCATCGAGGCCTCGCTGCTGATCCTGCTGCTCGCCGTCGCCGACCACTTCCACGGCGACCTCTTCTGGACCCGGCTCGGCACCGCCGTGCTGGCCGGCATCGCGGTGCTGCAGACCCTGCTGCACCTGGTGTCCGTCCTCGCGTCGAGCAGGCTGCGGTGAGCGCCGGGCTGAAGGTCGGCGCGGTCGTCATCACGATGGGCAACCGCCCCGACGAACTGTGCGCCCTCCTCGACTCGATCGCCAAGCAGAACGGCGAGCGGATCGAGGTGGTCGTCGTCGGCAACGGCTCGCCAGTCCCGGACGTCCCCGCGGGTGTCCGCACCCTGGAGCTGCCCGAGAACCTCGGCATCCCCGGCGGGCGCAACGTCGGCATAGAAGCCTTCGGTCCCAGCGGTCGCGATGTCGACATATTGCTCTTCCTCGACGACGACGGCCTGCTCCCCGAGCACGACACCGCCGAGCTGTGCCGGCAGGCCTTCGCCGCCGACCCGAAGCTCGGCATCATCAGCTTCCGCATCGCCGACCCGGAGACCGGTGAGACCCAGCGCCGCCACGTGCCGCGGCTACGGGCCTCCGACCCGATGCGCTCCTCCCGGGTCACCACCTTCCTCGGCGGTGCCAACGCCGTCCGTACCCAGGTCCTCGCCGAGGTCGGCGGACTGCCGGACGAGTTCTTCTACGCCCATGAGGAGACCGACCTGGCCTGGCGCGCCCTGGACGCCGGCTGGATGATCGACTACCGCTCCGACATGGTGCTGTTCCACCCCACGACCGCGCCCTCCCGGCACGCGGTCTACCACCGGATGGTCGCCCGCAACCGGGTCTGGCTGGCCCGCCGCAACCTGCCCGCGCCGCTGGTCCCCGTCTACCTCGGGGTGTGGCTGCTGCTGACCCTGGTGCGCCGTCCGTCCCGTCCGGCCCTGCACGCCTGGTTCGCCGGCTTCCGGGAGGGCTGGACCACGCCCTGCGGCCCCCGTCGCCCGATGCGCTGGCGGACCGTGTGGAAGCTCACGCGACTGGGCCGTCCCCCGGTGATCTGACAGACTCGGGGGGTGCGCGGCCGCGCGGCCGACCCCGTGACCGTATCCCCTCGCGGATACGTGTCGGCTTCCTGTAGCACAATTCCGTAAGACATGAGTAAGACGAACCAGACGACGAAGGCCTCCACCCTTGAGTGAGACAACGCATGACGGCGGGATCGCGGTGAGCGCGGCACCGGCGCCCGACGAGGGCCTCACGGCGGCGCAGCTGGCCGCCAAGTACGGGCTCGCGGTGAGCGGCGCCCGGCCCTCCCTCGTCGAGTACGTACGCCAGCTGTGGGGCCGCCGTCACTTCATCCTGGCCTTCTCCCAGGCGAAGCTCACCGCCCAGTACAGCCAGGCCAAGCTCGGCCAGCTCTGGCAGGTGGCCACCCCGCTGCTGAACGCGGCCGTGTACTACTTCATCTTCGGCGTCATCCTGCACGCCAGCCGCGGCATGTCGCAGGACGTCTACATCCCGTTCCTGGTCACCGGCGTCTTCACCTTCACCTTCACGCAGAGCTCGATCATGACGGGCGTCCGGGCGATCTCGGGCAACCTCGGCCTGGTGCGCGCGCTGCACTTCCCGCGTGCCTCGCTGCCCGTCTCCTTCGCGCTCCAGCAGCTCCAGCAGCTGCTGTTCTCGATGATCGTCATGGTCGCCGTGGTGGTCGGGTTCGGCAGCCGCCCCGGCCTGTCCTGGGTGCTGGTCGTGCCGGTCCTGTTCCTGCTGTTCCTGTTCAACACCGGGCTGGCCCTGATCGTGGCCCGGATGGGCGCCAAGACGCCGGACCTCGCGCAGCTGCTGCCGTTCGTCCTGCGCACCTGGATGTACATGTCCGGCGTGATATTCTCGATCACCAAGATGATGGAGGGCCGGCCGGAGTGGGCGCGCACCCTCCTCCAGGTCAACCCCGCCACCGTCTACATGGACCTGATGCGCTTCGCGCTCATCGACGGCTACGGCGCCTCGAACCTGCCGCCGCACGTCTGGGCCGTCGCCCTGGCCTGGGCCGTGGTCGTCTTCGGCGGCGGATTCGTGTACTTCTGGAAGGCGGAGGAGCGGTACGGCCGTGGCTGAGCAGAGCACAGGGGAGCGGATCCCCACCGTCATAGCGGAGGACGTGCACATCGTCTACCGCGTCAACGGCGCCAAGACCGGCAAGGGCAGCGCGACCTCCGCCCTCAGCCGTATCGTCAGGCGCGGCGACGAGCGCGGTGTCCGCAAGGTGCACGCGGTCCGCGGGGTCTCCTTCGTCGCCTACCGCGGCGAGGCGATCGGCCTGATCGGGTCCAACGGCTCCGGCAAGTCCACCCTGCTGCGGGCCATCGCCGGCCTGCTGCCCGCGGAGAAGGGCAGGGTCTACACCAACGGCCAGCCCTCGCTGCTCGGCGTCAACGCGGCCCTCATGAACGACCTCACCGGTGAACGGAACGTCATCCTCGGCGGTCTCGCCATGGGCATGTCCCGTGAGGACATCCGGGCCCGCTACCAGCAGATCGTCGACTTCTCCGGCATCAACGACAAGGGCGACTTCATCACCCTGCCCATGCGCACCTACTCGTCCGGCATGGCGGCCCGGCTCCGGTTCTCCATCGCCGCCGCCAAGGACCACGACGTCCTCATGATCGACGAGGCGCTGGCCACCGGGGACGCGGCGTTCCGCAAGCGCTCCGAGGACCGGATCCGCGAGCTGCGCGAGCACGCCGGCACGGTGTTCCTGGTCAGCCACAACAACAAGTCCATCCGTGACACCTGTGACCGGGTTCTGTGGCTGGAGCGCGGCGAGCTGCGCATGGACGGCCCGACCGAAGAGGTGCTCAAGGAGTACGAGAAGTTCACCGGCAAGTAGCCGGCGATGCCACGGGCAGGCGATCGGTTTTGGCCAGGGCCCCGCCGGAACCTTCCGGCGGGGACTCGCGTCTGCAAAGGAAGCGTCAACTCCGTGCTGCCGAAGGAATCTTGAAGCCAATCGGTGTGTTGTTGTGATCTGCGGGACACCCCGACGATCGTCCATGCGTTGTACAACGTAAGCTGTACCGGTCCCGGAAAGCGGCAAGTGGGGCGATAATGCGCGACACCCTCCGCCGGGCTGCCCTGCGGACTGGCGGGCGGCGTGTCCGAAATAGTGTGTATTGGGTCGGCAGTGTAGAACGGGAGATGTGACGGCAATGGCTACGGAAACTCCCCAGCTCAACGCAGGCCGCGCCGTCCCCGCCCCGGGCAGCGAACGGTGACGGCGACCGCCCCGGCGCACCCCGCCGACGCGGAGCGCGGCACGCTGGCCAAGGCCGCGGACGAGAACTTCCCCGTGGCGCCCTTCTTCCTGCCGAAGGCCTGGCGCGACGACCTCATGGCGGTGTACGGCTTCGCCCGCCTCGTCGACGACATCGGCGACGGCGACCTGGCCCCCGGCGGCGCCGACGCCCGGCTGCTCGGGGTCCCGGCCGCGGAGGCCGACAACCGCCTGGTCCTCCTGGACGCCTTCGAGGCCGACCTGCGCCGCGTCTTCGACGGGACCCCGCACCACCCGCTGCTGCGCCGCCTGCAGCCGACCGTGCGCCGCCACTCCCTCACCCCCGAGCCGTTCCTCGGGCTGATCGCCGCCAACCGCCAGGACCAGACCGTCGCACGGTACGAGACCTACGACGACCTGCTCGCCTACTGCGAGTTGTCCGCCAACCCCGTCGGCCGTCTGGTCCTCGCCGTCACCGGCACCTCGACCCCCGAGCGGGTCCGGCTCTCCGACGCGATCTGCACCGCGCTGCAGATCGTCGAACACCTCCAGGACGTGGCCGAGGACTTCGGCCGCGACCGCATCTATCTGCCCGCCGAGGACATGAAGCGCTTTCACGTCCAGGAGGCGGATCTCGCCGGGAAAACCACGGGCGCATCGGTGCGTGCACTGGTTGCATACGAAGCGCAACGCGCCCGCGGTCTCCTGAATGAAGGCGCCCCCCTTGTGGGTAGCGTCCACGGCAGGTTGAAGCTGCTGCTCGCGGGGTTCGTGGCGGGGGGAAGGGCGGCGATCGGCGCGATCGCCGCCGCCGAATACGACGTACTTCCCGGCCCGCCCAAGCCCGGCAAGGGCCGGTTGCTGCGTGAGGTGGGCGTGACTCTGCGAGGAGAGGGGTGATCCGGACCGTGGACTCTCCCACACACGTGTCCGCACCGGTACTCGCCGCCTACAGCTACTGCGAGACGGTCACCGGACAGCAGGCCCGGAACTTCGCCTACGGCATCAGGCTGCTGCCGGCACCGAAGCGGCGCGCCATGTCGGCGCTCTACGCCTTCTCCCGGCGGGTCGACGACATCGGCGACGGCGCGCTGGCGGACGACGTGAAGGTGGCCCGGCTGGAGGGCACCCGGGCGCTGCTCGCCCGGATCCAGGAGGGCGCGGTCGCCGAGGACGACACCGACCCGGTCGCGGTCGCCCTCGCGCACGCCGCCCAGGCCTTCCCGATCCCGCTCGGCGGCCTGGACGAGCTGATCGACGGCGTGCTGATGGACGTACGCGGCGAGACCTACGAGACCTGGGACGACCTCAAGGTCTACTGCCGCTGTGTGGCCGGTGCCATCGGCAGGCTCTCGCTCGGCGTGTTCGGTACCGAACCGGGGGCGCGCGGTGCCGAGCGCGCGCCGGAGTACGCGGACACGCTCGGGCTCGCACTCCAGCTCACCAACATCCTCAGGGACATCCGCGAGGACGCCGGCAACGGCCGTACCTACCTGCCCCAGGACGACCTCGCCAAGTTCGGCTGCTCGGCGGGCCTCGACGGTCCGATCCCGCCCGAGGGCTCGGACTTCGCGGGTCTCGTGCACTTCGAAGTACGCCGCGCCCGTGCCCTTTTCGCCGAGGGCTACCGGCTGCTGCCCATGCTCGACCGGCGCAGCGGCGCCTGCGTCGCCGCCATGGCCGGGATCTACCGCCGGCTGCTCGACCGCATCGAGCGCGAGCCGGACGCGGTGCTGCGCGGCCGGGTCTCGCTGCCCGGACACGAGAAGGCCTACGTCGCCGTACGCGGGCTGTCCGGGATCGACACCCGGCGGCACACCTCCCGGCAGGCCGTCAGGAGGCGCGCCTGATGGACAACCCGGGCCGGGGCGGCTCCACCGGAGGGAAACGGCAGGCAACCCTCCGCGGCGGGGTGGCGTCCCTGACTGCGACGGTCCGCCGTGGCCGGTTCGGGCAGCACGACGGGCAGGCGGGAAAGGGCGCACGATGAGCGACGGCACGCGATCCGAGGGGACGCACGACGACATCCCGTCCGGGCGCACCGCCGTCGTGGTCGGCGGCGGCCTGGCCGGTGTCACGGCCGCCCTCGCCCTGGCCGACGCGGGGCTCCGCGTCACCCTGCTCGAAGGCAGGCCGAGGCTCGGCGGGCTCGCCTTCTCCTTCCGGCGCGGCGACCTGACCGTGGACAACGGCCAGCACGTGTACCTGCGGTGCTGCACCGCCTACCGCTGGTTCCTCGACCGCATCGAGGGCGCGGCGCTGGCACCGGTGCAGGACCGCCTCGACGTGCCCGTGCTCGATCTCGCGAAGCCCGAGGGGCGGCGCCTGGGCAGGCTGCGGCGCGACCCGCTGCCCGTACCCCTGCATCTGGGGCGCAGCCTGGCCGCCTATCCGCACCTCTCGCTCGCCGAACGGGCCAGGGTCGGGCGGGCCGCGCTCGCGCTCAAGGGACTCGACCTCGCCGATCCGAGCCTGGACGCACAGGACTTCGGCAGCTGGCTGGCCGCCCACGGCCAGTCGGCGCGTGCCGTCGAGGCCCTGTGGGACCTGGTCGGGGTCGCCACCCTCAACGCGGTCGCGGGCGACGCCTCGCTGGGGCTCGCCGCGATGGTGTTCAAGACCGGTCTGCTGTCCGACCCGGGCGCGGCCGACATCGGCTGGGCCCAGGTGCCGCTGGGCGAACTGCACGACCGGCTGGCCCGCAAGGCGCTCGACTCCGCGGGCGTGCGTACCGAAGTCCGAACACGCGTCACCTCCGTCCTCCACAACGAGAACGGGGGCTGGAGCGTTCAGGTTCCCGGCGAGACGCTCACGGCGGACGCGGTGGTGCTCGCCGTGGCCCAGCGCGAGGCCTATGACCTGCTGCCCGCCGGCGCCCTCGACGCCCCGGAAAACCTTCTGGAGATCGGCACCGCGCCGATCCTCAACGTCCATGTGGTCTACGACCGTACGGTGCTGACGAAGCCGTTCTTCGCGGCTCTCGGCAGCCCGGTCCAGTGGGTGTTCGACCGCACCCACGCCTCGGGGCTGCGCGAGGGCCAGTACCTCGCGCTGTCCCAGTCCGCCGCCCAGGACGAGATCGACGCCCCCGTGGCCGTGCTGCGCGAACGCTACCTGCCCGAACTGGAGCGGCTGTTGCCCGGCGCGCGCGGCGCCGGGGTGCGGGACTTCTTCGTGACCCGGGAGCGCACCGCGACGTTCGCCCCCACCCCCGGCGTCGGGCGGCTGCGGCCCGGCGCCCGCACCAAGGCACCCGGCCTCTACCTGGCCGGAGCGTGGACCGCCACCGGGTGGCCCGCGACCATGGAGAGTGCGGTCCGCAGCGGTGTCTGTGCGGCCGATGCCGCGTTGAGCACTCTGGGCCGGCCCCGCCCCCGTCACCTCTTCGAGTTCGAGGAGGCGGCGTGACGCTCGATCAGCGGGTGGCAGGCCTCCGCACCCCCGGTACCGCAACAAGAGGAGAAACTGTGCCCACTGTGCCCCCGGCCGAGACGGCTGCCGACGCGGTGGACGTGACCGCGCTCCTGGAGCGCGGCCGGACCCTTGCAACACCGGTACTGCGGGCGGCTGTCGACCGCCTGGCACCTCCCATGGACACCGTCGCCGCCTACCACTTCGGCTGGATCGACGCCGAGGGCAACCCCGCCGAGGGGGACGGCGGCAAGGCGGTACGCCCCGCTCTCGCCGTGCTCTCCGCCGAGGTCACCGGCGCCGCGCCGGAGATCGGCATCCCCGGCGCCGTCGCCGTCGAACTCGTCCACAACTTCTCCCTGCTGCACGACGACCTGATGGACGGCGACGAACAGCGCCGCCACCGTGACACCGTCTGGAAGGTGCACGGCCCGGCCCAGGCCATCCTGGTCGGCGACGCCCTGTTCGCCCTCGCCAACGAGATCCTCCTCGAACTCGGCACCGTCGAGGCCGGCCGGGCCACCCGCCGGATCACCACCGCCACCCGCGCCCTCATCGACGGCCAGGCCCAGGACATCTCCTACGAGCACCGCGACCGGGTCAGCGTCGAGGAGTGCCTGGAGATGGAGGGCAACAAGACCGGCGCCCTGCTCGCCGCCTCCAGCTCCATCGGCGCGGTGCTCGGCGGCGCCGACGACCGCACCGCCGACACCCTGGAGCGGTACGGCTACCACCTCGGCCTCGCCTTCCAGGCCGTCGACGACCTCCTCGGCATCTGGGGCGACCCGGAGTCCACCGGCAAGCAGACCTGGAGCGACCTGCGCCAGCGCAAGAAGTCCCTGCCGGTGGTCGCCGCGCTCGCGGCCGGCGGAGCGGCCTCCGAACGGCTCGGCGAGATCCTCGCCGCCGACGCCAAGAGCAGCGACTTCG
Organism: Streptomyces sp. NPDC006655; assembly: GCF_040703965.1. Lineage (NCBI taxonomy): Bacteria > Bacillati > Actinomycetota > Actinomycetes > Kitasatosporales > Streptomycetaceae > Streptomyces > Streptomyces sp. NPDC006655. Next base: position 44,807 of record NZ_JBEYJU010000059.1, read on the forward strand.
AGAACTTCTCCGAGGAGGAGTTCGCCGCCCGCGCCGCCCTCATCGAGGAGGCCGGCGGACGCGAGTGGACCGCCGAAGAGGCGCGCCGTCAGCACACCATCGCCATCGAGGCCCTCCACGCCGTCGACATGCCCGACCGGGTACGGGCGCAGTTCACGGCGCTGGCCGACTTCGTCGTCGTACGAAAGAGATGATCACTATCGGTCGAATAGCCCTCGCGTAGTCGCCGGCCGGTGCGAGCGCGCAGCCAGCACCGGCCGACGGCGGACCCACAGCAGAACGATTTCGCACGACTGCACGAAGGGGATGCCATGACAGCGACGACCGACGGAAGCACCGGGGCCACCCTGCCGCCCCGGGCCGACTCGGCCACCACCGAACTCACCACCCCCGTCGCGGCCGGGGTACAAGAAGCCGCCGAACGCGCCGTCCGGCGTGCCACCGACCATCTGCTCGCCCTCCAGGACGCGCAGGGCTGGTGGAAAGGCGACCTGGAGACCAACGTCACCATGGACGCCGAGGACCTGCTGCTCCGTCAGTTCCTGGGCATCCGCGACGAGGCCACGACCGCCGCCGCCGCGCTCTTCATCCGCGGCGAGCAGCGCGAGGACGGCACCTGGGCCACCTTCTACGGCGGCCCCGGCGAACTGTCCACCACCATCGAGGCGTACGTCGCCCTGCGGCTCGCCGGGGACGCGCCCGACGCGCCGCACATGGCGAAGGCGTCGGCCTGGATCCGCGAGCGCGGCGGGATCGCCGCCGCCCGGGTCTTCACCCGGATCTGGCTGGCCCTGTTCGGCTGGTGGAAGTGGGAGGACCTGCCCGAACTCCCGCCCGAACTACTGTACTTCCCCAAGTGGTTCCCGCTCAGCATCTACAACTTCGGCCAGTGGGCCCGGCAGACCATCGTGCCGCTCACCGTCGTCTCGGCGAAGCGGCCGGTGCGCCCGGCGCCCTTCCCGCTGGACGAGCTGCACACCGACCCCGCGAATCCCAACCCGCCCCGCCCGCTGGCCCCGCCGACCACCTGGGAGGGCCTGTTCCAGCGGCTCGACAAGGTTGTCCGCGGCTACCGCAGGGTCGCGGTGCGCCGGCTGCGCGGCTCCGCGCTGAACTCCGCCGCCCGCTGGATCGTGGAGCGGCAGGAGAACGACGGCGCCTGGGGCGGCATCCAGCCGCCCGCCGTGTACTCGTTGATCGCCCTGCACCTGCTCGGCTACGACCTGCGACACCCCGTGATGCGCGCGGGCCTGGAATCGCTGGATCGTTACGCCGTGTGGCGCGAGGACGGCGCCCGGATGATCGAGGCCTGCCAGTCGCCGGTGTGGGACACCTGCCTCGCGGCCATCGCGCTCGCCGACGCCGGGCTGCCCGCCGACCACCCCCAACTGGTCAAGGCCGCCGACTGGATGCTCGGCGAGCAGATCGTCCGGCCCGGCGACTGGGCCGTGAAGCGACCCCAGCTCCCGCCGGGCGGCTGGGCGTTCGAGTTCCACAACGACAACTACCCCGACATCGACGACACCGCCGAGGTCGTCCTCGCGCTGCGCCGCATCAGGCACCACGACCCCGAGCGGATGGAGAAGGCCATCGGGCGCGGGGTGCGCTGGAACCTCGGCATGCAGTCCAAGAACGGGGCCTGGGGTGCCTTCGACGTCGACAACACCAGCCCGTTCCCCAACCGGTTGCCGTTCTGCGACTTCGGGGAGGTCATCGACCCGCCCTCCGCGGACGTCACCGCCCACGTCGTGGAGATGCTCGCCTTCGAGGGCATGTCCCACGACCCGCGCACCCGGCGCGGCATCGAATGGCTGCTCGCCGAACAGGAGCCTGACGGCTCGTGGTTCGGGCGCTGGGGCGTCAACTACGTGTACGGAACCGGTTCCGTGGTACCCGCGCTCACCGCGGCCGGACTGCCCGCCTCCCACCCGGCGATCCGACGCGCGGTGACCTGGCTGGAGAACGTCCAGAACGACGACGGCGGCTGGGGCGAGGACCTGCGCTCCTACAAGCACGTCGGCGAATGGAGCGGGCGCGGTGCCTCCACCGCCTCCCAGACGGCGTGGGCGCTGATGGCCCTGCTCGCGGCGGGGGAGAAGGAGTCCAAGGCGGTGGAGCGGGGCGTGCGGTGGCTCGCCGAGACCCAGCGCGAGGACGGCTCCTGGGACGAGCCGTACTTCACCGGCACCGGCTTTCCCTGGGACTTCTCCATCAACTACCACCTCTACCGGCAGGTCTTCCCGCTCACCGCACTCGGCCGTTACGTCCACGGCGAGCCCACGTCCGAGGCCGAGAGGAGCTGAATGAGCACCACGCCCGCTGCGGCCCCGCTGCTGATCGCCTGCGCGCTCGGCATCGAGCACCTCGCCCTGCGCGCCGGCGAACGCGGTGGCGCGGACGGGCCGGTCACCGTGCTGCGCACCGGCATGGGACCCAGGGCGGCGGAACGGTCCGTCACCCGCGTCCTGGCGGATCCGGCGCTCGCCGGTGCCGCCGTGCTGGCCACCGGTTTCTGCGCCGGGCTCGCTCCCGGGATGCACCCCGGCGACCTGGTCGTCGCCGAGGAGACCCGGGACCCGCGCGGAAACGTCCCGTGCGTCGGCACCGAACTCCTCGTGAAGGAACTCGTACGGACCCTGCCCGGCCGTACCGTCCACACCGGGCCCGTCACCGGCTCGGACCACGTCGTCCGCGGTCACGAACGGTCGGACCTGCTCGCGACCGGCGCGATCGCGGTCGACATGGAATCGGCGGCCACGCTCCTGAGCGCCGTGCGCGCGGGCGAGCGCCCCGTTGCGGCCGTACGGGTGGTCGTGGACGCTCCTGAACATGAACTCGTCCGGATCGGCACGGTACGCGGTGGAATATCGGCTTTCCGCGTCCTTCGATCCGTTCTTCCAGCTTTCTTCGAATGGCACCGTTCTTTGCTGCTCCCCCGGAGGTGAGCCAGATGGCCATGCCGCTGCGCCAGTCGATCAAGGTCGCTACCTACTTGGCTGAACAGAAGCTCCGCAAGCGGGACAAGTTCCCGCTGATCGTGGAGCTGGAACCGCTTTTCGCCTGCAACCTGAAATGCGAGGGCTGCGGCAAGATCCAGCATCCGGCGGGGGTGCTCAAGCAGCGTATGCCGGTCGCCCAGGCCGTCGGCGCGGTGCTGGAGTCCGGTGCGCCGATGGTCTCCATCGCGGGCGGCGAACCGCTGATGCACCCGCAGATCGACGAGATCGTGCGGCAGTTGGTGGCGAAGCGCAAGTACGTCTTCCTGTGCACCAACGCGATGCTGCTGCGCAAGAAGATGGACAAGTTCACGCCCTCGCCGTACTTCGCCTTCGCGGTGCACATCGATGGGCTGCGCGAGCGGCACGACGAGTCCGTCGCCAAGGAGGGCGTGTTCGACGAGGCGGTGGCGGCCATCAAGGAGGCCAAGCGGCGCGGCTTCCGGGTGACCACCAACTCGACCTTCTTCAACACGGACACCCCGCAGACCATCGTCGAGGTGCTCAACTTCCTCAACGACGACCTCAAGGTCGACGAGATGATGATCTCGCCCGCCTACGCCTACGAGAAGGCCCCCGACCAGGAGCACTTCCTGGGCGTGGAGCAGACCCGCGAGCTGTTCAAGAAGGCCTTCTCCGGCGGCAACCGGAAGAAGTGGCGGCTCAACCACTCCCCGCTCTTCCTGGACTTCCTGGAGGGCAAGGTCGACTTCCCGTGCACGGCCTGGGCGATCCCGAACTACTCGCTGTTCGGCTGGCAGCGTCCCTGCTACCTGATGAGCGACGGGTACGTGCCGACGTACCGGGAACTCATCGAGGAGACCGACTGGGACAAGTACGGCCGCGGTAAGGACCCGCGCTGCGCCAACTGCATGGCGCACTGCGGCTACGAGCCCACCGCCGTCCTGGCCACCATGGGATCCCTCAAGGAGTCGCTGCGCGCGATGCGCGAGACGGTCTCCGGGAACCGGGAGTAGGGGATGACCGCCGTTTCCCTCGGCCTGCCCGAGGTCCCGGCCCGGCCGGTCGCCGAGCGGCGCCGGTCGCGGCAGATCCACGTCGGACCGGTCGCCGTCGGCGGCGGCGCCCCGGTGTCCGTGCAGTCGATGACCACGACCCGTACCTCGGACATCGGCGCCACCCTCCAGCAGATCGCCGAACTCACCGCGTCCGGCTGCCAGATCGTCCGCGTCGCCTGCCCCACGCAGGACGACGCGGACGCGCTGGCCACCATCGCGAGGAAGTCCCAGATCCCGGTCGTCGCGGACATCCACTTCCAGCCGAAGTACGTTTTCGCGGCCATCGAGGCCGGCTGCGCCGCGGTCCGGGTGAACCCCGGCAACATCAAGAAGTTCGACGACCAGGTCAGGGAGATCGCGCGGGCCGCCAAGGACCACGGCACGCCGATCCGGATCGGGGTCAACGCCGGCTCCCTCGACCGGCGGCTGCTGGAGAAGTACGGCAGGGCGTCCCCCGAGGCGCTGGTCGAGTCGGCCCTGTGGGAGGCGTCGCTCTTCGAGGAGCACGGCTTCCGGGACATCAAGATCTCCGTCAAGCACAACGACCCGGTCGTGATGGTCGAGGCCTACCGGCAGCTCGCCGCCCAGTGCGACTACCCGCTGCACCTCGGCGTCACCGAGGCGGGCCCGGCCTTCCAGGGCACGATCAAGTCGGCGGTGGCCTTCGGGGCGCTGCTGTCCCAGGGCATCGGCGACACGATCCGGGTCTCCCTCTCCGCACCGCCGGTCGAGGAGGTCAAGGTCGGCATCCAGATCCTGGAGTCCCTCAACCTCAGGCAGCGCGGCCTGGAGATCGTCTCCTGCCCGTCGTGCGGGCGCGCCCAGGTCGACGTCTACAAGCTGGCGGACGAGGTGACGGCGGGACTCGAAGGCATGGAGGTCCCGCTGCGCGTCGCCGTCATGGGATGCGTGGTCAACGGCCCCGGCGAGGCACGCGAGGCCGACCTGGGCGTCGCCTCCGGCAACGGCAAGGGCCAGATCTTCGTCAAGGGCGAGGTCGTCAAGACCGTGCCCGAGTCCAGGATCGTGGAGACCCTCATCGAGGAAGCGATGAAGATCGCCGAGCAGATGGAGCAGGACGGCGCCGGGTCCGGAACACCCGCCGTCACGGTGAGCTGAACAGCACGGACCGAGAGGGGGCCGAGCGTGACGATTCTGGAGACCATCCGGGGACCACGCGACCTGAAGGCGCTGTCCGAGGCACAACTCGGTGAACTGTCCGAAGAAATACGCGAGTTCCTGGTGCACGCGGTCGCCAGGACCGGCGGCCACCTCGGGCCCAACCTGGGCGTCGTGGAACTGACCGTCGCGCTGCACCGGGTCTTCGAGTCCCCGGCCGACCGCATCCTCTGGGACACCGGTCACCAGAGCTACGTCCACAAACTGCTCACCGGCCGCCAGGACTTCTCCAAGCTCCGCGGCAAGGGCGGCCTGTCCGGATACCCCTCGCGCGAGGAGTCCGAGCACGACGTCATCGAGAACAGCCACGCCTCCACCGCGCTCGGCTGGGCCGACGGCCTCGCCAAGGCCCGCCAGGTACAGGGGGAGAAGGGCCATGTCGTCGCGGTGATCGGCGACGGGGCGCTGACCGGCGGAATGGCCTGGGAGGCGCTCAACAACATCGCGGCCGCCAAGGACCGGCCGCTGATCATCGTCGTCAACGACAACGAGCGGTCGTACGCCCCCACCATCGGCGGCCTCGCCAACCACCTGGCCACCCTGCGCACCACCGACGGCTACGAGCGGGTGCTGGCCTGGGGCAAGGAGGTCCTGCTGCGCACACCCGTCGTGGGCGGCACCCTCTACGAGTCCCTGCACGGCGCCAAGAAGGGCTTCAAGGACGCCTTCGCGCCGCAGGGGATGTTCGAGGACCTGGGTCTCAAGTACGTCGGCCCGATCGACGGCCATGACATCAGAGCGGTGGAGTCCGCGCTGCGGCGCGCGAAACGCTTCCACGGTCCGGTGCTGGTGCACTGCCTCACCGAGAAGGGCCGCGGCTACGAGCCTGCGCTCGCCCACGAGGAGGACCACTTCCACACCGTCGGCGTCATGGACCCGCTCACCTGCGAGCCCCTGACGCCCTCCAACGGCCCTTCCTGGACGTCGGTGTTCGGCGACGAGATCGTCCGCATCGGCGAGGAACGGGACGACGTCGTGGCGATCACCGCGGCGATGCTGCACCCGGTCGGCCTCGGCAGGTTCGCCGAGCGCTTCCCCGACCGGGTCTGGGACGTGGGCATCGCCGAGCAGCACGCGGCCGTCTCCGCGGCCGGGCTGGCCACCGGCGGTCTGCACCCCGTCGTCGCCGTCTACGCCACGTTCCTCAACCGCGCCTTCGACCAGTTGCTGATGGACGTGGCGCTGCACCGCTGCGGGGTGACGTTCGTCCTGGACCGCGCGGGAGTGACGGGGGTCGACGGGGCCTCGCACAACGGCATGTGGGACATGTCGATCCTCCAGGTGGTGCCCGGCCTGCGGATCGCCGCCCCGCGCGACGCCGAGCAACTGCGCCTCCAACTGCGGGAGGCCGTCGCCGTCGACGACGCGCCGACGCTGGTCCGCTTCCCGAAGGAGTCGGTGGGGCCGGAGATCCCGGCGGTCGACCGGGTCGGCGGGGTGGACGTCCTGCACCGGGGTGCGGACCCGCGGGTGCTGCTGGTCGCGGTCGGGGTGATGGCGCCGGTCTGCCTCCAGGCCGCGGAGCTGCTGGCCGCCCGGGGCGTCGACTGCACGGTCGTGGACCCCCGTTGGGTGAAGCCCGTGGATCCGGCGCTGCCGGTGCTGGCGGCCCGGCACGAGCTGGTGGCGGTCGTCGAGGACAACAGCCGGGCGGCGGGCGTGGGCGCGGCGGTCGCGCTGGCGCTCGGCGACGCCGAAGTGGACGTGCCGGTACGGCGCTTCGGCATTCCCGAGCAGTTCCTGGCGCACGCGAAGAGGGGAGAGGTGCTGGCCGACATCGGGCTGACGCCGGTGGAGATCGCGGGGCGGATCGGGGCGAGCCTCGCGGAGCGGGGGGCCGGCGCCCACGGGGGTGGTGCGGAGGGTCGTGCGGCGGGTGCGGCGCCGTCCGGGTCGATCGCGCAAGTCCCCGCGCCCCTGAGGGGCGCTGACGCCGAGGGTGTTGACAAGGAGAGGCAATGAGTACGGAGTTCGACCTCGGTGCGTTGCTCGCCGAGCGTGGCGGTGAGAGGTACGAGCTGCACAGCAAGTACCTCAACCACCAGCTCCCGCGCATGCTGCACACCATCGGCTTCGACAAGGTCTACGAGCGGGCCGAGGGTGCTCACTTCTGGGACGCGGACGGCAACGACTACCTGGACATGCTCGCCGGGTTCGGGGTGATGGGCCTGGGACGCCATCACCCCGTCGTCCGCAAGGCCCTGCACGACGTCCTGGACGCCCAGCTGGCCGACCTCACCCGCTTCGACTGCCAGCCGCTGCCCGGCCTGCTCGCCGAACGGCTCCTCGCGCACAGCCCGCACCTGGACCGGGTGTTCTTCGGCAACAGCGGGACCGAGGCGGTCGAGACGGCCCTGAAGTTCGCCCGCTTCGCCACCGGCAGACCGCGCGTCCTGTACTGCGACCACGCCTTCCACGGCCTGACCACGGGCTCCCTGTCCGTCAACGGCGAGGACGGTTTCCGGGACGGCTTCGCCCCGCTGCTGCCCGACACGGCCGTCCCCCTCGGAGACCTGGACGCGCTCGCCCGGGAGCTGAAGAAGGGCGACGTCGCCGCGCTGATCGTGGAGCCCATCCAGGGCAAGGGCGTGCACGAGGCCCCGCCCGGCTACCTGCGGGCCGCCCAGGAACTGCTGCACCGGCACAAGGCACTGCTCATCTGCGACGAGGTGCAGACCGGTCTCGGCCGCACCGGCGACTTCTACGCCTACCAGCACGAGGACGGCGTCGAGCCGGACCTGCTGTGCGTGGCGAAGGCGCTCTCCGGCGGTTATGTCCCCGTCGGCGCGACCCTCGGCAAGGACTGGATCTTCAAGAAGGTCTACTCGTCCATGGACCGCGTCCTGGTCCACTCGGCCAGTTTCGGCGCCAACGCCCAGGCCATGGCGGCCGGCCTCGCGGTGCTCTCCGTCATGGAGAACGACCAGGTCGTCGCCAACGCGCGGGCGGTGGGGGAGCAGCTCAAGTCCCGGCTCACCGCTCTGATCGGCACGTACGAGCTGCTCGCCGACGTCCGCGGGCGGGGCCTGATGATCGGCATCGAGTTCGGCCGGCCCAGCTCGCTGAAGCTGCGCAGCCGCTGGGCCATGCTCCAGGCGGCCCGCAAGGGCCTGTTCGCGCAGATGGTCGTCGTACCGCTGCTGCAACGGCACCGGATCCTCACCCAGGTCTCCGGCGACCACCTGGAGGTGATCAAGCTCATCCCGCCGCTGATCGTGGACGAGGCGGACGTCGACCGCTTCGTGGCCGCGTTCACGGAGGTGATGGACGACGCCCACAGCGGGGGCGGCCTGATGTGGGACTTCGGCAGGACCCTCATCAAGCAGGCGGTGGCCAACCGCTAGATTTTTGCCTCTGAGGCAAGAAAATTGCCGCAGAGGCAAAGCTTTGACTCAATGGAGGCATGAGCTCCTCCGAGAACGGACGGGCGGGCGGGCCGGTCGAGGACCTGCCCGTCGTCGCTCCCCAGCTGCGCTCCCTGCGCCGTCGCGCCGGGCTCACGCTGGAGGCCGCCGCACGGGACGCCGGGCTGTCGCCCGCGCACCTGTCCCGCCTGGAGACCGGGCAGCGGCAGCCCTCGCTGCCGATGCTGCTCGCACTCGCCCGCATCTACGGTACGACGGTCTCGGAGCTGCTGGGAGAGACCGTCGCCGAGCGGGACGCCATCGTGCGCGCCGGTGACATGGAACCTACCGGGGCGGGCGGCTGGACCTACTGGCAGGCCGGGTCCTCCGGCCGGGGGATGCAGGCGCTGCGGGTCCGGGTGCCGTACGGCTCGCAGGGCGACGTCGTGCGGGTGCACCCCGGCGAGGAGTGGCTGTACGTCCTGCAGGGGCGGCTGCGGCTGCGCCTCGGCGACACCACGCACGTGCTCGCCGCCGGCGACAGCGCCCACTTCGACTCACTGACCCCGCACCGGCTCGCCGCCGAGGACCACGACGGGGTCGAGCTCCTGTTCGTCCACACCCTGCTGCAGAGTCCCACGGCCGCGCTGTGCCTGGGACCGATCACCGGAGAGATGCCATGAGCAACTATGAGGAGAGGTTCCCGCGGTCCTTGTGGATCCGGCTCATCATCTACATCGCCGTGGGGCACGTGTTCGCCGCGTTCCTCTTCCTGCTCTTCACCCTCGGCGGCAAGGGCTGACCCCCGGCGGGGCCGGTCCGCCGTCCCGTCAGGGCCACTCTCGCGGTATCGGGTCGTCGAGGTCGTTCAGCACCGCAGGCAGACCCTTGGTGAGCATCTTGGTGCGGACGGTGCCGAGGATCCTGGCCATGAAGTAGCCGCCGGCCCCGGTGAAGCCGGTGTGGTCGTAGGTGAAGCGAGTGCCGCCGTCGTGCGGTGCGAGTCGGTAGGCGACCTCGGTCACCGCGCCACCGCTTTCGTCCTGCCACGAGTAGCGCAGCAGCGAAGGCTCGCGTACCTCCAGCACCTCGCACAGGACGACGCCGCTCCAGCCCGGCTTGGGGTTCGCGGTGAACTTGAACGTGGTGCCGACCGTGGTGGCGAAGCCCTCTGGCCGAGCGCCGGCGCCGGTGGCCGTCCACAGCGGGATCAGCTCCGGATCGGTGACCGCGCGCCAGACCTTCTCCGGTGGATGCGGGTAGTCACGGACGATGTGGATGGCGCTCATGGAGGGCTCCTCCCGCATGCGGCAACGCCGGCATGTATTTACGGCGACTGTAAACTTACAGTAGCAGAAGATATTCCGGCACTGGATTATGCTTCGGTGATGACGATGCGCACCGTGGATTGGGCGGCCCTGCGCCCGCACGACGAGGTACCCGCCGTCGAGGGGCTGCGGGAGCGCAAGAAACGGCTTCTTCGACGGCAGCTGTCCGACACGGCCACCGAGATGTTCCTGGAGCGGGGCTTCGACGCGGTACGGGTCGCCGAGATCGCAGAAGCCTGCGGGGTGTCGGAGAAGACGGTGTTCAACTACTTCCCGACCAAGGAATCCCTCGTCCTCGATCTGGGCGAGGTCACCACGGCCTCGCTGAGGGCCGTCCTGGCCGATCCAGACCTGTCGCCGGTCGACGCGGCGTTGAAGATCCTCTCCAGCGAGCTGGCCGCCATCACGTCATGGCTGAGCGCTCAGAACGACCCGGCCGAGGCCAAGGCCATGCTGACGCGCTTCGGCATGCTGATGGGATCCACTCCGTCTCTGCGGGCCTACCAGCGCGACACCGCCGACAGGCAAGTCGCCGTAGCCGCCGAAGTCCTGGCCCGGCGAACCAGGATGAGCTCGGACGACCCCGAAGCGCAGATCGCCGCAACCGCCCTGCTCGCTCTGTGGTCCATCCAGTTCCGGGCGCTGCGCAGGCACCTGAACCGCACCCGGACCTTCGAAGAACTGCACGACGCCGTGACTGCCGACGTCCGACGCGCGGCCCGCCTCATCGGCATCGGACTCGACTCGCTGGAGACCCGGCCAAAGGAGTCAGAGATGCAGACGCCCGGCCCCGGGGCGCCGTGAGCCAGGGCCCTAAGGCCTGTCTGACAATTCCCGTCGTCGCCCGGAGGGCGGCCGCGCGGCGTCAGGTGCGTGCTCTGGGGGTCCCCCCGGCCGGAGGCTGGGGGAGTG